>JAPUIX010000154.1 GCA_027296625.1 Gammaproteobacteria bacterium
GGGCAGCCTGATTTTAAGACCAAACGGGCTGGCGGTAAGACGGAAAGTTATGCTTGGATCGAGGAGCGGTGGCGCTTGATCGATAAGAAAGACGGCAAGCCCGGAGTGCTTTCAGAGGGCGGAAACTGGAAGCCGATCGAGCGGCAAGGGGCAACCTGGAGGTATATCGAGTGATTTCGCGCGACGCCCGGCCTAACGAATAATCTAGGGGTGCATCCGGCTATCTTACGCCGCCACTTCAAACGGCACCACCAGGCCACTAGCATAACGGGCGAATCTACTTCAGGATCCCGAAATCGTGACTCAAAAATGGCAAGAGAGCTCCTCGCCTGCAGGCCGGTCGCGGCTGGATTAATTGACGGTCTGCGCCATACCGCTACCCATGCCGTAGTACCCGTAATGAACGTATTTCCTGGCTCTCAATGATGGATTGCGTCGACTACTATTGATACGTAATCCAGAGCTTAGGGTCATGTCGTGCCATGAAATCTCACCGTAACTCAGCTCTCTTCTTTCTCGTCGTTGTGACGCTAGGGTCGTTGCTCAGCCAGCCTTTAATGGTGACCGCTCAACAGCAAGCACAATCCTCTGGTGCTACCGGAAGCCCCCCGATTAGCGAGGGCCGCGAGTATGAGTATTCCGTCGATCCGCGGCGAGGAGACGCGAACGAACAGCAGATCATTATCATGATGCCAGCCGTTCCAGCCTCACGAGCTCGGGGACTTCATGGCTCGACTGCACTCATGGATGCTGCGAGTACAGGTGAACTCAAAGCTGTCGAAGCGTTGTTGGCAAAGGGCGCCGATGTCAATGCCCAAGATAAGTTTGGCGGCACGGCATTGGTGTATGCTGCCAGAGAAGGTTACACCGAGGTCGTTCGTATTCTTATAGCCCACGGCGCCGATGTGAATGCCAGAGATACAAGTGGTACTGGATTGCACAAAGCGGCCAAAAACGGACATCTTGATGTGGTGCGCTTGCTGCTTACACACGGTACCGAGGTAGATGCGAAGGATTATGACGGCCAAACAGCACTGATCGGTGCTGTACTGCGGGGTCGTACCGATGTGGCGCTGGAACTGCTTCGGCAAGGTGCCGATCCCAATGCGAAGCGCCGCGGCGCACGTCACGTTTCAGCACTAGAGACTGCAGTAATGAATCGCGACTCCCTGGCGGTGACAGCGTTGCTCGCCAAAGGCGCAGACCTAGACCAATACGGGGCGTCCGCATTGGTGCTGTCTGCGAAAGCGGGTCTGACTGACATTGTCCAAATCCTGTTGGACGGCGGTGTGAGCGTGGACGGAACGGACGCATGGGGTCAGACCGCACTACACCGCGCCTCCGCCGCGGGCCGCACAGACATCGTTAATGTGATGTTAGCCAGCGGTGCCGATGTTGACGCCGTTGATCGGAGTGGATCAACATCACTGATGATGGCGGTCGCTAAAGGCCAAAGCGCTGTCGTTTCCACGCTGTTGGCACATGGTGCGGACGTTAATGTGAAAGACAATAGCGGCAAGACCGCATTAAGCATCGCGGCTGGGGCAGGGCAAGGACGGATGGTCGAGTTTCTTCTTGCCCATGGCGCTGACGTTAATACTAAGGACAGCCAGGGCAACACACCGTTGGTATACGCCGACGTGGGAGGGCACAGTGCGATCGTGCGCAGGTTGTTGCCAACGGACGAGCCCAAGGATCGGTCCTCGGTCTTATTGGTATTTGCCCGCGAAAAGGATGGGAAATGTGAGATCGGCCTGTGGAATCCAAACACCGCCCAGGCAAAACAACTTTTGTCGTTGCCAACGTGTCCGAAGGATGTGTTTGTCGCCGACGGCAAGACTTCGATTTTTGTTCCACGCAAGGGCGCGCTTCAGGAAGTTCAATTTAGTCCCAAAGTGCGTGTGAAGACCCCGATTCCGCTGCCCAAGATCGATCCGGAAAAGCTCCCAGCGCACATGAAGAAGGGCGCTAAGTGGCAAAGTCCGGTTGCCGCCGGGTACCTCGAAGGAGAGACGCTTGGCGTGACCATACATGTCCCAACCCTGGGTGAGCCTCATGCATTTCTCTACGCATGGCAGGATGGAACGTGGGTGCTGCTAGACAATAAGTACTGCGGCCGCTTTGATTCCTGTGGGTTTAAAGCGTTAAACGGGCGCCGCTCTAATAATGTTTGGAATTGGCAACAGGAGCGTCGGGTATGGCATCCCAGTCACGCGTCAAATCGCTATGTTGTTAACCGCCAGATGGCGCGAAATGCTGACGGATCGCCGAACTCTGGGACGCTGACTTTTGATATTGATGGGCAGACATCGATTCTCACCTTTTTCGTCGAACCGGGCCCTGATACCGGCGCGACACTGACCTTTGGCATAACGCTTCAGGCGGGGAGCCGCCCCTTGAAAGAGCTACTCGGGCAATGTGAAACATCCCTGGTCGGCAAATATTTGCTTTTTGACAAGTTTTGGGGTGGTTTGCGCCTCATAGACCTAGAAACTGGCGATAGCGTCTTGGGTGAGTTGAAGCTCGCGACGTGGATAAATTGAAATCGGTCACGTCAAGCGTGGATGGTTACGCCGCCACCTCAAACGGCACCACGAGGGAACTAGCATAACGGGCGAATCCCCTTG
>JAPUIX010000155.1 GCA_027296625.1 Gammaproteobacteria bacterium
CGCGTAAGCAGTAAGTTAAGAGTGCCAACCTGGTTGGCTCGGACTGTTGGAAAATCAAACGCGGCAAACGACTTTTAGGGTATGACAACAATACGTTTGAAGGGCATCACAAACACCGGCACGGCAAGAAAACCCCGGTAAGGTTCACCAATCTTGAGCACCTGTTTGAGCGATTCATCAAAGAAATTCAGCGGATGCGGGGTGAGAGAAAATGAGCTTGTGCATGAAAACAACGAACCTAAAAATCCAATCCGAAGCCGCTTTTGTGCGAGATGTCAAAGCGCAGCTGAGAAAGATAGATGACGGTGAATTTCCTGCGCAAGCCGTCGTCTCCACCAGTTTCGATAGCCTCGACTCTCTGGACGCCAACCTGACGCCAAAACGGCTTAAAATACTGCACACCATCAAGCGCAAGCACCCGAAAACCGTTAGTGAACTGGCCAAACAGCTCAAACTGCCGAGACGCGAAATCTCAGCCGAGATTCGTACGCTTGCCAACTTAGGGTTCATTGATGCAAAGCCGCGTGCGTCATCCAACAACAAGACTGATACGGCAAACGAGGATTCTATTACCATCGCGATACCGCTGTAGCACCGCTGGGGACAAACTATAAGCGTGGGGCAATAAAGTATACAGAAACATCAGGTCAGGTCGGCATTCATGCCTCCAATAATCTTCCAACCGTTCTTTGTCCGCAACCCTGTGTGGGTCCACTGGCTATTACTCATTCAGTGTTGGGGGGCCGGAAAACCGGGCTCTGCGAGGCGGCATGAATAACGATGATAGCATCCTGTTCCAGCATGAAGCCTTCTGCCACAAGAGACCATGCCGACACGGCGATGCGATTGACATAGTCGTTGTTATCCAGATAGCGTTCCTCAATCGATAACCGATTATCATTGGCCGCTAGCCGTTGCTGCTTTGTTTTCGCAAACGGGATAAAGGAACCGGACAGAACACAGCCTCTATCTGTCAAGGGCGTGTTTTGACCCCCATGAGTCCCAGTCGGAACCTGAATATCGGGAAGTCTGACACCGCCCAATGCGTTCCCATCCTCGTCGCTTTGTGGCACTTGCGGGCGATCGCTTTACCAGAGGTCGTCGCACCACACAGATAATGCAAGTTTTCGTCGAAAAATTCACAGAAAGAATCATAAACTATCTCTGCAGATCAGCGATGGCCATTCTGTAATAAGGAGTGGCAACTGGACCATGCAAGATAGGGTCGTCCACCTCTTGGAGCCAACTCAGAAGCCGTGTGTCGAGGTCACGACGAACTGTGTCGTATTGCGGCGTTCGACTAACACTGTGAAGTTCGTGCGGGTCGGCAGCCAAGTCATACAATTCCAGCACAGGACGTTCTTGAGCCGAGGATCTACCACGTTGACTCGGTACGCGTGGCAGACGGCTTGGTGAGAAATTCCGGATGAGCTTATACTGGCCGGTGCGTATGCTGCGCGATTCCGTCCATCGATTGGACGCATGCATCATGGCAAAAGTCGCATCACGTGGCGGAGTGTCATGCTCGCCCGCGAAGAATGAAGCAAAGCTCCTTCCCTGGACGTTTTGGGGAATCGGCAAATGAGCAAAATCAAGGAGCGTGGGGACAAGATCGACGTTGCTGATCTGCCAGTCGCATACCCTTCCACCTCGCACACTGCCTTCCGGCCACCGCATCAGCAGGGCCGTTCGTATCCCACCATCGTAAAGCTCCCATTTGCATCGAGGCAATTCAACACCGTGGTCTGAGGTGAAAACCACGATTGTGTTGTCTGCCAGCCCTGTTTGTGACAATGCACTGAAAATCCTGCCCACTGCCCGATCTAAGTGTCGAATTGCACCCTGAAGCCCAGAGATATGCCGCCGCACGTTTTCATCATCAACAACATAGGGTAGAATTTCGACGCCGAATTCGTCATCGGGTTCGGCACCACTAAACCCGAAGGGGGTATGTGTTTCAAAGACACCCATCTGTGCGTAGAACGGCGCATCACCCTCGTTACGCTGCTGTAGAAACTCAACAACGGAGGTAGCAGTCTCTTCGGCCGTCGAAACATGCTCTCCTGTGAGGAGACGGTACGTACCCGAGTCAACAAGCCGCTGTTCTCGGAAGCCAAGGGGATCGGTATGTGGTGCTTCGTGCTGGTGATTGAACAGCACGGTGTGGTAGCCGTATCCGCTCAAGAGGTGCGAAAGGTGGCGTTCGCCTTCGTGATACCGCCAACGATAGGGTGTCTGAATTAGCCCCATCAGCCCGTTGCTCTGCGGATACCGTCCAGTCATCATCGCGCCCCGACTCGGTGTGCAGACAGGTGAGGTGCAAAAGGCATTTGAAAAAAGGTAGCCATCGGCTGCAAGGGCGTCTAGATGAGGCGTATGGACCGTATGATGCCCGTAGCACCTGAGCCAATCGCCGGTATCATGGCTGGTTATAAATAGAATGTTAGGTCGCTGCATTCTTTACCTCTGCTCGTATTAACCACCCAAGCGTTTGTTTTCTTCTATAAGCCATTCCGCGTCGCGCATCGGCATGGGTTCGGGTGGCCCTAATCCGGCCTCTCTGCGCCAGCGGGTCAGTGGGTGTTCACGGTTGGGCTGCGGGAGATCGACGCGAGTGCCGTACGCCGCGGATTCAAAAATACCCATGATGATTTCGATAACGTGGCGTCCCTCGGCTCCGCTACATTCGTGCTCTCGCCCTTCATCCAAAGCCCGGACATATTCGTCCACAAACCAATAATCCCCTTCATTCAAGCTGATATTGTCGGGGGGCTTTTCGACGGCTTGTGCAAAGCTTTCCGCATAGATGGGTGTTAGGGCTTGCCATTTAGACAGGTCATTTGCAGGCAGAGCGTGAGGGGTGGGCAGCCACCAAGCACCTCGCGGATGCCACATCAATCGCCCTTCTGTTCCATAAAGTTCAACCACGTGGGCATCCAATTCAATTTTGCCAAAGCCGTGCTGGAGCAACGTCCCCGTCACTCCATTGTCAAACTGTAAGGTCGCCGTGACGTGGTCGCCCGCAATCGTGCCGTTTCCCCGTGGGGCCGGCAAAACATCCTGCGGCGTGATCGGACGACCACGAGTGGTGGCATGTGCCGTGAGGCTCCGACAATGACCCCCAAATTTGATGACGTGGGTCAGTAGATGCGTGCCAATTTCCATCAGGCCAAAGCCACCATAATAACCTTTCCCACTGGCGTAGATATAGCGCAACTCGCCGATCTTGCCCGCCTGATAAGCCTGATTTATGGCTTGGTTCCAAGCACTCAGACGCCACTGATGATGCACTGCGACTTGGACGCCCTTTTCAGCCGCTTTGTTCATTACTGCATCCGTCTCAATGAGATCCATCCCCATCGGCTTTTCGACTTCAATGTTAACGCCATGTTCAAGCACCCTCAGCGCGAGCGGGGCATGCAGGGCGGGTGCGGTCGGAATAGCGACTATATCTGGTTCAATTTGGCGGATCATCTCGTCCAAATCTGTAAAGCGAGC
>JAPUIX010000156.1 GCA_027296625.1 Gammaproteobacteria bacterium
GGGCGTATCCAACCCTAAAACCAGAAAAGCCGACCCTCAATGAGAGTCGGCCTTTAATTCTGGTAATGGGGGTAGGATTTCCCTTCGCCACTACGTGGCTCAATTGCTCTTGCCGCTGATCGCGATACTACGTATCGCTGCGGCTGCGAGTGAACCTGCCTTTCTACAGCTTGAATCTTGGCCACGCGCAAGCCAAAAAAAACACCGGCCCCCTTTCAGGGGACCGGCGTATTTTTTGGTAGCGGGGGCGTGATTTGTGCTGTTCCTACAGTGGCCACACATATCCGCGTAAAGTAGCTCGCTAAGATTGGCAACGCCTCAGCGGGCACGCGACTATTTTCACTGGTCCTTTGGGGGAGTAAACGCCACTTTGCGAGGATGAGGCACAACCAGTTGCATCGGCCCGTACTTTGCGCTTGACCGAGACGTCAGCCATATGATATCCAGAGTAAGCCAATTAACCACATTGAACGCATGATGGGGAGTACAAATGAACAAGATAATGATAATTGTCCTGGTTCTGTTGCCGGCATTCGGTCTTGCCAACGAAGTAATAGAGGGATCGTCGCAATCTGTGTCCGAGTCTTCAGCCCAGTCCGCGAGGGTCCAGATTGCCCAAGCGGTAAAACGTGATGCCGAAGGGTATCTTGCGGGCTCGGAAATGACTCGTTCGTTGAGACTGAAACTCGAGCAAGTACAATTGGAGCATCCGGAGTTGGGCTCGGACCAGCTAGTGGAATTCGCACTGAACGAAGCCGATGACGTCATCGCAGAAAACAGGGAAGACGAAACTCCGCAATAGCGCAATCCGATGAACTGGTTTTCAGCCTTACCAATCTTTACAATTGGTTTGCTCTTTAATTGCTGCGATGCGCGGGCGCTCAGTCTGGAATTCGATTATGAATTCGAAAAGAAAACGACAGAGGAAGCTATTCTAGGATGGGGTGATGATGTTCTCGCCACGCTTCCACCCAGTCTGCATGAACGTGTTCCTGGCAAGATTCGAGTCCGATTTCGGTCCTGGGGACAAGCGAATCAACTAACACAACCTTACTGCGCCAGCGAGGCGTCGGAGGAAAACACAGCGGACGGCCCGCTTTTCGAATCCTACGGCCGCTATAACGCGCTTCGAAACATCATTTATATCAATTCTCGACTGCTACCAGAGATCCTGTTGGGACCGTCCGGGACCCGCAGCTTTGACTGTTATCACGGCAATTTTTATCGCTTGGCGATGGCAACGCTACTCCACGAGATTGGGCACGCCTATGATGCATTGGATCTGGACGCTTCGGTCGGCAAGAGCGACACGCAGTCTCGCCTGAGTAGCACCACAATTTCCAGCGATCCGTCTTGGACTGTATTGGACGGATTCCACACCCGTTTTCTGGGTTTTCGATACCCTATGAAAAAGAACAGGGATCTGGATCGGCTGCCTTCTGCCCATGCAGCGTCAAACAAACGGGAGTCCTTCGCAGTCCACTTCGAATACTTCCTGCTCGATGCCGATTATTCGTGCCGTTTTCCAAGCCATCAGGAGTACTTCGAAAATCATTTCGGCTGGACACCTGACGGCGGCGATTGCACTGCGACCTACGAAGTGGTTTCGCAACAGAGTCCCGGTCTCGTTACCCTCAATCCTGAACGCGTTTACCAGGTACGATACCTGATGGCCGCGCCCGGCCAGAAAGCCGAAACTAGATTCGGCCACACGATGTTGCACTTTGTTCTGTGCGCGCCGGGCACGGCGCTTGGCCCAGAGTGCCTCGAGCAGGAGGAGGAAGACATCGTCCTGGGTTTCGCGGCTCGCACCGATGATTCCCCCTGGCGCTGGTTAAAGGGCATGCTCGGCAGTTATGATTCCATGGTGTTCTTCACGTCCTTGCAATACCAATTACAGATCTACAACCAGTTCGAGACGAGAGACGTCGTCTCCCATCCGATCGACTTAAATCGGGAACAAATTCGACGACTTAGTCTGCGAGCAATCGAACTCTATTGGACTTATCGGGGTCCCTACCGCATTTTCTCGATTAACTGCGCGACCGAAACCGAGGATTTACTTAAAGCAGGTATCTTGAGCGAGGACTATATCTACGGAACGCGTCGGACGCCGAGAGGCGTTTTGAAGCGCCTGCGTGAAAGCGGGCTTTTACTGGAGACTGAGGCGTCATTGTTCTACAAGAGTGACTTCGATCTCACCAGTCGAGCATTGACAGACCTCTATGATGCCCCACAGGTGCGGCGCAGAAAATCGCTCCATCGGCGCATTGGAAAATTGTCGATTGACGAGCGGCGCGGTGCTCTTGATCGACTCGAGAGCGAACTGGCATCGGTCGTCCGCTTCGCTGAAGACTTACCGCATGCTGAGTCACTCGAACAAACGATGCGAGATATCATAACTCTTGGTCAACGACTGGAGTCGTTTCGTTTGCTTGAGGAAAATATCGCTCGCCAGCAAAACAAGAAACTCGCCTACGCCAGCATCAAGGAGTTGAAGCGTTTGGCCCGGCGTAGCGAAACGATGACGGAGCTGCTTGAGCGATTTCGCTACCTGATGCTGGCGATGCAAGCCGGTGACCGCGATAGCCGGCCTGGTTATGGAATTCCGTTACGTCGTGAGCACGGTCCTGACCGGGTTGAGCTCAGTCGGGAACTTGACGCACTTAGCAGTCAGATTCTTTCGCTCGATTTTCAAAGCGCTCGATTTTCGCGTTGGCAGGAAGAAACGTCCTGGAGCAACTCCTTAGCCGAAAATAGATACCGCGTGCTGCGGTCCTACGCTGACGTTGCCCGCGAAGTTCGGATTGAAATCATGAATCGCACAGTAGCCCAGTTTCCGGACAAGCCCAATTCCGCCGTTAGGTTAATGCTCGAACGACAATTTGGAAGCGGCAGCTTCGAATTGACTCGAATTTCGGACGCGCGAATAAACATGCTCCGCGAAAAAACGAAAAGTACTCCAACGATTACTGCGGTCTTAGACGCTCCTCTGTAGTTCAGGCAGTAGAACGAGGCTTTCTGGTCGACTGCATAAGAACTACCATTTTCTGGTAGCGAGGGCAGGATGGCCTTCGCGGCTGACGCCGCTCAGTTGGTCTCGGCGCCTGTAACCGATGCTACGCATCGGGGCACCTCGGCTTGAACCTGCTTCTTTGCAGCTTGAATTCTGCCCATACAAAAAAGCACCGGCCCCCTAAAGGGGACCGGCGCATTTTTTTGGTAGCGGGGGCGTGATTTGCTCTGTTCCTACAGTCCCCAGACGCGTCCGCCTGAAATAGCTCAGAGGGGCTCATTCGGCCGTTTCAGTGCCCCAATTGGCTGGCTTCCCGAATGGGATTTGTTTGGACTCTGTCCACAATAGGTCGTCCACAGTGCAAGTGCTGGCTACTCAGGTCTCGAGAATACTACGCCGTGGGGCATGGCCGGACCGTTGTCGCCATGCGGCCAAGACTTGCGATTCATGTCAGCGCCCGGACGATCTGCCCCGGGGGTTCGGAAGTCTTCATCGACATGGAGTTCGCCGGTTTCCGGATCAAGGTGCAGCAAGATAATCCGTCCGCCGAGCCAGGGCCCCTTGCCCGTTAGTGCAATGCGGTTGCCACCCAGTTCTCCGGAAATCCAGTGGGGGTCTTCACCATCACCGAAGAAAAGCCGGCTTAACTCTCGTGGCCGTTGCGGGTCTGATATGTCCAG
>JAPUIX010000157.1 GCA_027296625.1 Gammaproteobacteria bacterium
GGCGCTGGTGCCGCCGATATCGTTGATGATCGCCTTGACCTGACGCTCGTGGGCCGGATTGCGATAGGCGTGTCAACCGCGCCATCGGCGCTGATCCGTTCGCTGATGGGCAGGACGCGATCCTTGGGAATCAACGGATCGGGGCGTTTGGAATGGAGGTCGTAGGGATCCGGCATCTTCAGCCGCGCGACCTCGAGGACGTCGACGAAATGTTCGGTGGTGAACAGGCAGAGCTTAATGCCCTGACGCTGGATGACCGTGTTGACGCCGACCGTGGCGCCGTGGGTGAAATAGTGGATACTTGCCGGGTTGATACCAAAGCGTTCCTGGAGTTGGCGCATGCCCTCCAGCACCTCGGCACCGGGCGCATCGGGACGCGACAGTACCTTGAGGGTGTATAGCTCCTGCGTCGTCCCATTCAAGGCGCAAAAATCGGTGAACGTGCCCCCGATATCTACCCCGACTCGATAGCCCATTCGATTATCCCCTAATGCGGAATGCGACCATACCGCACTAATCCACCATTGCTGCGGCGGTGCGACCTTGAAACGCCGGCATGACTTCCGTGGCAAAGCGCTCCATTTGTTCCAGGATGACGGACTGCGGCGTCCCCACTGACAGCGTGGTGATGATGCGTTTAAGACCAGGATAACGTTTTTCAATCGCCTTCAGATCTGTGATAATTTGCTCCGCCGTGCCGCACAGGACGCCACCTGCATCAATGGCGTTTTCAATCGTTGGCAGGCCAGCTGTTGGTGCTTTCTTGGGGTCCGCCATGTCTTCAATTTGCTGATCCGTGATTGCCCGAACGAGACGTAAGGGGGCAAATATCTTCAGGTTCTCTTGGTAGAATTTGCCCGCTTCTTTGATGCCCTGCTCGCGGGAACTCGAAATGTAGAATTGATAGCCAAAGGCGAGATCCTCGCCCAGCTCAAGCTGCCGGCCGAAGCGAGCTTGCGTCTCTTGCCAGGCCTCGACAACACTATGCACGGCACCGCCTTCGGCCGATCCCCCTCCGATCACACCCTTAATATGGTGTTTCGCCATAAAATCCAAGGCGCGCTGCGAAGCACTCTGAATCGGTTGCCAACACTCAACGTCGTGCAACGGCCGAGGCACCACGCTGAGCTCCTTTAGCTGATAGCCCCGGTAGGGAACCTGTGCCGGGATGGTGTAATGCTGGCCGTGGTGTGAGAACGTTTCCTCTCGCATGGCTTTGAGGATAAGCTCGACTTGCTCTTCAAAAAGCGCCCGGTTGGCTGGCTGATCGAGCAGGGGTGAACCAAAGGTCTCGACTTCCCGCGTGTGATAGCCGCGCCCAACGCCAAAGATGACGCGTCCGCCAGTGAGAATATCTACCGTGGCAAAATCCTCGGCCAGCCGCAAGGGATGCCACATTGGCGTGACGTTAAAGCCGCAGCCGAAACGCAGCTTCTCCGTCAGGTGAGCCAGATGCAAAGCCAGCATGATCACATTCGGAATGCACTCATACCCTTCGGGTTGGAAGTGATGTTCGGCCATCCAAAACGTATTAAATCCCAGACGGTCCATCGCTTTGGCAATGGCCTCTGCCTTGGGAAAAACGGTGGCCAGCTGCTCGTTGCCAAACCAACGGTCGTTGACCGGCGTTCCCTCGTAACCGACGTTCTCCATGTCGATATGTCCGGCGTACGAGCTATCAAATGTGGTGAGCATGCCAATTCTCCTATCAATCCAAAGTGTCCCGGTGAGCTGTTTGTAATACAACTAGAGTACTTTTTCGCAGCCGCCGACGCAAGAACGAAGGGTCATTTTAATTGCTCCCTCGATGCGGTTTCCATGGCACAACATGCGGCTATTGTGCGGCGGAAATACCAGTGGACGAGCGTAAAAATGTGCTTTATAGTACCGCTTCGTACACCATTCATTGCATCGCTACACACCTGGCATGACGACCGGAGACGGATGGACGCCATCATGATTTCATCGCGTTGCTGGGGTCCTCACGCCGGGATGCCAGGCAGAGGTGAGACGAGGGGCGGTCAAGGGACTTGTACAGGGGAGAATGATCATGCCGGAAGTGAAATTTTATCGCAACAAAATGACGGGGGCTAAGTCACAGCCGCATCGGATTGGTTACACGGACGACGGACGCGGTATCTATATGGCGCTGGAGGGTTGGGAGCCGCTGGATGAGGACGAAACGCCTATTGAAGTAGAAGCGGATGATGAGGGCAGGTGGATTATTTAATGTCCCATGGCTCATTGCGACTTACGAAGTTGAGCGGTACGGCGCAGGTTGAAGGTGTAGGTCATGCCACCGTCTGTTGGTTCGGGCGCCTGAAGCCATACATGGCTATTCCTCCATGCACTCGGATATTGTATCGCCCATTATGGCGGAGACAGATTAAAATAATACCGTTTTATAGTCAAGCAGTAGCCCATCCAATCTGTGATGAGCCACCACACCGGTTGACCGTCTCTTGCATCTATCCTGACGCAATGGCATCATCGGGAGAGAATGTGACACGACATGCGGAAGGTAAACGTCAATAGGATAACCCAGTGGGCGGCTGTCTGGCTGAGCCTTGCTCGACGCTCAGCCGCCTGAGCTTCGGAAATTTGGTGCGTACTGAAGGCACGAATGAGAACCTGATTACTTAAATGTTGCTCGAAAACAGTTCCAGATTCCTTGAGAGCCGCACAAAATCAGGCTGCCAAGGGATCAAGCAGCCGCTAGAGCCTGTCGCAGCTCAACTTTGTAGCGTTCGACCCCACCAATTTGAGTCAACTTCTGAAGCACACGACGTTTCTCTTTGTCTTCGAGGAGTTGCTGGATCTGACGCTGCTTTGCACCGAGACTCGTCGTGTCAGGAGCCACCCCGGGTGGTGACATATGGAGCAAGATGTAGGCACAATACACCCAGTGGACATGGGACTTAACCGAATCAAACGAGGTCGTCGCCACATCCTCAAAACCCAGGTGTTGCTTGACATTTTTATGAAAAATCTCCACCGCCCAGCGAAGACGATACCCCAGCACGATCTGGCGTGCCGTTACTCTGACATCACTACAGGCTAAGTACTTGCGGCGACCATCCGGTCGTCTTTTGAATTCCGAACACACCAATTGCACTTGACCCACATAGCGCAGGTAGCCCAGGGTGTGTCGAATGCGAAATTCCATTCGCTTGCGTTTTGCACCATTCGTCATGAAACGAACGGTTTGCCACTTCAGCCTGCGATGATTTCGAAAGAACGTGGCAATATGACACCACTGTCGTGACTTGGGCGTCGTCAGATAGAGCGCTTCCGATTTCACACTGCGTGTTTTACCTAACGCAATAATGAAGTTCCAATGTTTCTTGATAATCGCGTTCTCAATCTTTTTATTATCATAGCCACTATCGGCTAACACAATGACATCACCAGGATCACAGGAACCAATGTAGTCTTCCAGATGTAAGTTGGTGAGGTAAGCTACGACCAAATCATGCTCGCTCTGATAGTCAAGACCATGCTCTCGGCAATACGGCTTGCTATAAAATGGAATGGGAGGAAGCGGAATCAGAATATCATTGATGACCAAGATCACATTGGTCCATTGATGCCCGATGACATATCCCTTGCCATGATTGAATTTCTTGGCGTTCTCCGGATGTAAACTGGCGCGATGTTGAATCGTACTATCAACGAGAATGGCGATCTTCCAGGGGAGGCCTGTCAAGTGGTGAAGACACTTTGCAAATTGCCTGGCTTGCTTCTTAGAGAGATCGTCTAAGGTATAGGCTGCCACGTTACAATGATCTCTCAACAACTTACAGAACGCAGATTTGCTGAGCCCCGAAAAGCGGGCGGCTTGTGTGAAGGAATGTTTGAGGGTCGCGACCATCAGAAAGAGCAGATAATTGACGCATACCTGTTCAAGACGGGTACGGACTGAGATGCGACGTGCGATCCACGTCTTTAAGGTCTGTGCCTGCATGGCGCCTCCCCCCTTTGTAGCCGCTGACATGTATCTGGGAGCCGTGACTATACAGCCAAGCGGATGAGGTGTCGAGTCGCCTTTGACAAAGACGTCAGATGTGCTATACGGGGGATAGCCTCCCTGTGATCCAAAACCGCTGGGGGTCCGCACGGATCAACGACGCGAGATCAATGCGTGGATGCGCAACAGGGAGGTGAGGTACTTTCTTCGTCAGTAGGTTCCGGTTCTAGAACCTTTGTTCCCTCATAACCTTTTATCTTTTAACCTCTTGAGGATTTCACTAAGATTTTCGAGCAACATTTAAGTATAACATCCACGCCATCCTTGGCCAGTATCACTCGGCCCTTGAGCACACGTTTCTGTGGGTGGTCGAGGCCGACGACCCGCATGGCATCCAGGACTTTT
>JAPUIX010000158.1 GCA_027296625.1 Gammaproteobacteria bacterium
TTAGATTATACATTTAATTATGCACGTGAACTATACTGGAGCCCGGGCCTTAACCCCTATCCAGGCTACGCGGTGACGCCAAGCACCTGCCATGTGCACTGCAGCATGCTCTGCCCGGGGATCCCAAACGCGCCCATGTGCACTGAGTACCAAGCAACGACCATGACCAAGCAATCGAAACGTCCGGGCGATGATACCGGAATCTTCCGCCGCGCCGTGGGCGACGTTAAGCGCCTACCACAAGATCGCGCGGCGCTCGACAAACCTAAACCACCGCCGGTCCCAGTCCAGAGACAGCTGGATGAGCAGCAAGTCACAAAGGCGCTGCTGTCGGGTCAATTTGATGGAAGTGAACTGGAAACAGGAGAAGAACTCCTTTATTTGCGTCCTGGCGTGCAACGCACTGTGTTTCGCAAATTGCGGCGTGGTCAGTTCACCGTTGAGGCGGAACTTGACCTCCACGGGATGAATGTCGATAAGGCGTCCGGGAGGCTCGCCGAGTTCCTGACCGAATCCCAGTCAAGGGATCGGCGATGCGTGCGGATCGTCCACGGCAAGGGGCACCGATCACGCAACAAGCAGCCGGTACTAAAAAACAAATTGAATAATTGGCTACGCCAGCGGGATGAGGTCTTGGCATTCTGTTCAACACGTCCTGTAGACGGAGGGACCGGCGCGGTTTATGTGCTACTTAAGCGCCGCTGAAGGCGAAAGCAACTGACCCAACAGTTCTCGCCAGAGAGCACTCGCCTGCTCAAGTGCTCCGATCACTAATTAGTCGTCAATAGCACAACCGCATGGGCCACGATGCCCTCTCCGCGTCCCGCAAAGCCCATGCCTTCGGTTGTGCTTGCCTTGACATTGACCGATTCAACGTTGATGGTCACATCGGCGGCAAGGTTTTTTCTCATGGGCGCAAAATAGGGCGAGAGCTTTGGCGCCTCAGCGACAATGGTAATATCCGCATTGGCGACCCTCAAACTGTTGTCCTTGAGTAACTGAACAACCTTACGCAATAGGATGCGGCTGTCGATCCCCTTTAACTCAGCCTTGGAATCAGGAAAGTACTGACCGATATCGCCCAAACCAGCCGCACCCAAGAGTGCGTCACACAAGGCATGAATGACCACATCACCATCAGAGTGCGCAGCCAACCCTTGATGGTAAGGAATGGTTACACCGCCAAGGATGAGCGATGACCCTTCCTCGAATCGATGGGCGTCGTAGCCGTGGCCTATGCGCATGCTTCTCGCTCCTGTCGGCGTAAATACAGCTCGGCCAGTGCAAGGTCCTCTCGATTGGTGATCTTAATATTGTCCGAGTGTCCCTCAACCAACCTCGGCGCTGCACCCGCAAGCTCCATGGCCTGCGCCTCGTCCGTTACCTTCTGGCCTTGCGCCAGCGCCGCCTCAATGGCACAGCGAAGGGCTTCTAGGCGAAACATTTGTGGCGTCAGCGCATGCCAGAGGCCGTGGCGTTCCACGGTCGCCTGTACGGTATTATCCAGCTGACCTCGCTTGATGGTATCGCGCACCGGCAGCGCGAGCAGTCCACCCACCGGATCATCCGCCAAGACATCCAGCAAGCGATTGATATCTTCTTCACGCACACAAGGCCGCGCTGCATCGTGCACCAACACCCAATCCTCAGACCGGGCAACTGTCTCAGCAGCTTTCAGTCCATTGAGCACGGAATGACATCGCTCAACACCGCCGGTCGCGACGATCACCTGATTGCTGTAGGGGAGTTCAAGTGCTTGCCAGTGACTGTCATGCTCAGCGATTACTACGACAACCCCTTTGATGCGTGGATGGGTGCAAAAACGATTCAGCGTATGTTCGATGACCGGCCGACCACGCAATGAAAAATATTGTTTCGGAACATCGCCGCCCATGCGTTCGCTAATCCCGGCAGCGGGAATTACCGCCCAGAAGTGCTCGCCTGTCATTCAGCCGCTAATCCTGAGCGGGCACGTCTGTCCCTGTTGTCTCTGATTCATTAACGAATAAATAAAACGTTTCGTCCGTCGCAATCATCCCCATCTCGCTGCGGGCTCGCTCTTCGATGGCTTCAAGTCCTTGCTTGAGATCCTGGACTTCCGCCTCAAGGGACTCGTTTCTTTCCTTAAGTTGCTCGTTTTCCAGAATTTGTGCCTCCCTAGCCTGATCCAAGCGACGTACCTCGGTGAGACCACCATGTCCGAACCATAACTTATATTGCAGCAGGATAAGGAGCAGCGCGAAAATGACCCCGAGTGTCCTCATGGTTAGACCATGGAAATCACTGGTGTCACGGCATCCTTGATCACGGCAGTCATATCATCATGATCCCGCATCGTGACAGCGTCAGGCACACGATTCAGAAAAACGGGTAAATGCACTTCGCCCAGGATACACAGATCGATCCCCAAGCTGTTCCTCGATCAGCATCAGGCGATTATACTTGGCCACCCGGTCTGAACGTGATAAGGAACCGGTTTTTATCTGCCCAGCGGACGTGGCCACAGCCAAATCTGCGATCGTTGTATCCTCGGTCTCCCCAGACCGGTGGGAGATAACCACGGTGTAACCGGCAGCCTTTGCCATTTGAATTGCCGCAAGAGTCTCAGTGATTGTCCCAACCTGGTTTACCTTAATAAGGATTGAATTGGCGATCCCTTTGTTTATTCCCTTTTCCAATAATTTGGTATTGGTGACAAACACATCATCACCAACCAATTGGACGCGTGAGCCTAATCGTTCGGTGAGCAAGTGCCAGCCGTCCCAATCATCCTCGGCCATGCCATCCTCAATCGTGATGATAGGATACCGATCCGCCCAAGTTGCAAAGACATCAACTAATTCTTGAGCCGAAAGGGCGCGATTCTCTGAGGCCAATACATAGCGCCCATCCTTGAAGAATTCTGAACTCGCTGCATCGAGGCCTAATAGAATGTCTTCACCCGCCTGGTAGTCCGCCTGCGCGATCGCTTCCAGGATCACTTCAATGGCTGCCTCGTTTGAAGGGAGATCAGGTGCAAATCCACCCTCATCGCCGACGGTCGTGTTTAGCCCTCTCGAATGAAGCACGGCCTTTAAGGCATGAAAGATCTCCGCCCCATAGCGTACCGCCTCGCGGAGACTCGTGGCGCCCACCGGCAGGATCATAAATTCCTGGAGATCAACATTGTTATCGGCATGAGCACCACCGTTGATGATATTCATCATAGGAACCGGCATGTGAAATGCGCCATCGGTGCCCAGATACTCATACAGGGCAACACCCGCTTCACTGGCAGCGGCTCGAGCTGTTGCCATGGAAACAGCAAGGATGGCATTTGCACCAAGCCGCTCCTTAGTGGGCGAGCCATCCAGGTCAATCATGGTCTGATCAACGCCCACCTGATCCGAGACATCCATCCCTTTAAGCATGGGGAAGATTTCGCGGGTAACATTCGCCACGGCCTTCTGCACGCCCTTGCCGCCGTAACGCCTGGGATCGCGATCACGGAGCTCAACGGCCTCCCGTGTGCCAGTGGAGGCACCGGAGGGAACCTTGGCGGTACCCGCCACACCGGTTTGTGTCATCACAGTGGCTTCAACGGTTGGATTGCCGCGCGAATCCAGAATCTCGCGGGCTTGAATCGCTGTGATCGCGGACATCTACTCTACCCTACAAACCCCGCCTATCCATCTCGTGCAACACTCATACACCGTGCGTCTTCACCTGTTCATCCAAAAGTTTGAGCGTCTCCAGTAGCTCGCGCATCTTGCCGAGAGGCCATGCGTTGGGTCCGTCACTTAACGCCTGATCAGGATGGGGATGAGTTTCCATGAACAAACCAGCAATACCGACTGCCACGGCGGCGCGTGCAAGTGCAGGAACCATCTCGCGCTGACCGCCTGATCGATCACCCTGGCCACCAGGCAGTTGTACTGAGTGCGTCGCATCGAAGACAACCGGACAACCGGTTTCGCGCATTACGACCAGCGAGCGCATGTCGGAAACGAGGTAATTGTAGCCAAAGCATGTGCCCCGTTCACAAACGAGGATCCGTTCATTCCCAGTAGCCTTGGCCTTGTGCACGACACTCTTCATGTCCCACGGCGCAAGGAACTGACCTTTCTTTATGTTCACCGGGAGGCCTTGTCGGGCCACATTCTGAATGAAGTTAGTTTGTCGACAGAGAAACGCCGGTGTCTGCAGCATATCGACAACGTCACTGACCTCATCAAGCGGCGAATCCTCATGCACATCGGTGAGAACTGGGACACCGAGCTCACGCTTGACCTTGCCGAGTATCCGTAGACCTTCTTCGATCCCTAACCCCCTGAAACTCTCAAGGGAGGTTCGATTAGCCTTATCGAAAGATGACTTATAGATAAAGGAAATGTGCAGTTCGTCAGTGACTGCTTTGAGCTGCTCTGCACTATCTAAGGCGAGTTGCTCATCTTCGACTACACAAGGCCCGGCAATGAGAAAGAATGGGGCGTTAACATCCACCTCAAAATCAAATAGCCGCATTCTTGATCTCAGGGCTCTTTGCTTGATGGTACTTAATCGCGGCCCGGATGAATCCGGAGAATAGCGGATGACCATCCCGTGGCGTAGAGGTGAATTCGGGATGGAATTGACATGCGATAAACCATGGGTGGGCCGGGTTTTCGATAATCTCTACCAATTTACCGTCCATCGACGTCCCGGCGATCAAAAGCCCCGCATCCTGCAGTTTGGCCCCATAGGAACCATTAAACTCGTAACGATGTCGATGCCGTTCCACGATCACAGGTTTCCCATACATCTCGCGAACCCGTGAACCCGGGACTAAACGACATTTCTGCCCTCCCAGCCGCATGGTGCCGCCCAGATCCGAATGCTCATCACGCCGTTCAACTGTTCCATCGGAAGAGATCCATTCGCTAACCAGTGCGATGACCGGATGAGGCGTTTGCGGATTAAACTCAGAACTATTCGCGCCTGCTAGGCCTGCCTGGTTGCGGGCGAACTCGATCACCGCAACTTGCATACCTAGACAAAGACCCAAATACGGAATCCCTTGCTCTCGGGCAAACTTCACTGCTTGTATCTTGCCTTCGATACCTCGCACGCCGAAACCGCCTGGGACGAGAATCGCATCCACGCTGTTAAGAGATCCCGTACCCGACGCTTCAATGTCTTCTGAATCCACGTAACGAATGTTTGCCCGGATGCGCGTGTGGATCCCTGCATGGATCAGAGCTTCCGAGAGAGACTTGTACGAATCCATGAGATTTACGTACTTGCCCACCATAGCGACAGTAACCTCAGCCTCGGGATTTTGCATCACATCAACTACGGCGTTCCACTCACTTAAGTCGGCCAACGACGCGTCTAGGCGCAGCTTATCCACGACGATGGCATCCAGCCCCTGTTCATGTAACAGCTTCGGGATCTTATATATGTTGTCGACATCGACCGCCGAGATAACCGCCTTCTCGTCAACATTTGTAAACAGCGCGATCTTTTTTTTCTGAGCCTCTGGGATAGGGCGGTCTGTGCGGCACAGGAGAATATCCGGCTGTATACCGATCGACCGCAGCTCTTTTACAGAATGCTGCGTCGGCTTTGTCTTCATTTCCCCAACGGTGGGTATGAATGGAACCAGCGTCAAATGTATGAAGACGGTACGCTCAGCCCCAAGTTCGATCCGCATTTGACGAATGGCCTCAAGAAATGGTAGAGATTCAATGTCACCTACGGTTCCACCAATCTCTACCATGGCCACTTCAGCATCGCCTGCGCCACTCATGATGGAACTTTTAATCTCATCGGTAATGTGTGGGATCACCTGGACCGTGGCGCCCAGATACTGTCCGTGCCGCTCCTTACGAATGACACTCTCGTAAATTTTACCTGTCGTAAAGTTATTGCGTCTCCCCATCGTGGTGCGCACGAAGCGCTCGTAGTGCCCCAAATCGAGGTCTGTCTCCGCTCCGTCTTCGGTGACATAGACCTCGCCGTGTTGGAACGGGCTCATGGTACCGGGGTCCACATTAATATAGGGATCAAGCTTTAAGAGCGTCACTCTGAGGCCTCGCGCTTCGAGGATGGCCCCTAACGAAGCAGATGCAATGCCCTTTCCCAACGAGGACACGACGCCGCCAGTAATAAAGACGAACTTTGTCTTAGACATCACGCGTACATTACAAAAAAAAGGTCCTGCCGCAAGGCCCTTTACGCCCCGTTATGCACACCGAGACGTTCGACCTGGCAGCAACGAGATTACTGACTATGGCTAACCCCCTCTTCTGGGTGTTATGAACGCCAGCAGATCGCAACAAAACACCCGAAATCAAACATAAGGCCGAGAAGCCCCACAAGAGGGATCAATGTGCTAAAAGGACGGGAGTAGAAAGTACCAGAATGGCGCCGGTTTCTCAATCAAATCCACATGTCGCCCGAAACGGAGTAGCACCGGGCCACGTCATCCTGTAACGTACGCCCAAGCAGAACGATTCAATATTCAGAGCCCCCACCAAGCCCAACGGGTCACCGATCTCGCGCCCCCATGCATTCAGATCATCTATTTCGAGGGATCGGCTTCGCTCTTGCCGCCGCGCTCAGTTTCGCTGGCATGGGTGCCACCGTCAAGCTTGCCTCTGAGTCATTATCAAATGAAATGATCGTATTTCTGCGCAATCTTTTTGGACTCATTGTGCTCGCTCCCTGGCTGTATCAGAGCGGCATTAGGACCTTGGCAACGCGACGCTTCACTCATCATCTCGTCCGGACCCTTTTCGGACTTGCCGCGATGTATTGTTTCTTTTACGCCATTGCGCACCTGCAGCTTGCTGAAGCCGTTTTACTCAATTTTAGCGCGCCGTTATTTATCCCCATTATCGCCTTGCTTTGGTTGGGAGAGAGCTTAACAGCACGCTTAGGATCTGCAATCATCGTCGGCTTCCTTGGCATCAGCCTCATTTTAAAGCCTGGTATTGGGATACTCTCTGACGCGGTGTTTGTCGGCCTGGCTTCGGGCGTCTTCGCTGCCGTCGCGATGGTGAGTATCCGCCGCTTATCAGACACCGAGCCAACCCTACGGATCGTCTTTTATTTTGCGGTGATCTGCACCCTTGTCTCAGCGTTGCCACTCATCTGGAACTGGCAGACGCCGGCGCTTGGGGCACTTGCAGCGATGGCCGTCGGTGGGGCCTTCGCAACCATTGGGCAACTGTGCCTCACCCACGCCTACACCCTAGCGCCCGCCGCGCAGATCGGGCCATATACCTATGCGACGGTAATATTTGCCGCAGCGATCGGCTGGGCGATTTGGGGAGAGGTCCCTGATCGACTTACAATGCTAGGGACAACGTTGGTATGCATAGCCGGGATCCTCGCGCTGAGCCTTTCACCAAAGCGCCAGGCGGCTGCGCGCATCACGATTCATGAATAAATCAGAATAACGATCTACTCTTGCCGGCTGACAAGCATACGGGCGATATATTAAGAGCGGGCAGGCGTTCCGCCACCGAGAACCGATAGCGGATTCGAAAGGATGATTTCAGTAGGGATCCTGGATCCAAATGGTTAAAATTATGACGCTAGCAGAAGGCACGCGGCGGTTGGAGGGGGAGCGTCCTGCAATGCCAAACGGATGGAAGACATCACCAAGCTACATTAGCTGAGCACCCAGGCGCCGTTGATGGGTGCCGCCCGACGATCCGTTCATTGCCGATCAAAAACAACGGCCAATGACTCACTGCATAATCACGGGACAACAATGCTGAATCTTTAAACAAAGAAATTAAAAGCCCCCAAGCCAAAAAACCACTTCAAACCGGGGGCATATGACAAGGCGAAACTCCTCATTAGAATTTATTCAGCGTTGGTGATACGGGCGAAAAAAAAAGGAGGATTTCATCATGGCACTTGATCCAACCAAACACGCTGATTGGGAAATTGCAGCGGCGGCTGAGCAGAATATGAAAACAGCTCAGCAGCTCGCTGACGAATTGGGTATTGCGAACGATGAACTGCTCCCGCACGGACATCATATTGCAAAGATTGATTATGCAAAAGTCCTGAGCCGCCTGAAGGACAAACCGGACGGCAAGTTTATTGAAGTCACGGCCCTTACGCCAACACCGCTCGGAGAGGGCAAATCGACGACGACGCTCGGTCTGTTACAAGGAATTGGTAAACGAGGTAAAAAAGTGACGGCCTGCATTAGACAGCCGTCCGGTGGCCCGACATTTAACATTAAGGGTTCAGCCGCCGGAGGCGGACTTTCTCAGTGTATACCTCTGACTGAGTTTTCACTTGGACTGACTGGCGATATCAATGCCGTTATGAACGCACACAACCTCGCCATGGTCGCACTTACGGCAAGAATGCAGCACGAATTCAACTATGACGACGCAACGCTCGCAAAGCGTAACCTGAGTCGACTCAATATCAATCCGAAGAATGTCGAAATGGGCTGGGTTATCGATTTCTGTGCCCAGGCCCTTCGCAATATCATCATCGGCATCGGCGGCAAGATGGATGGCTTCATGATGTCCTCAAAGTTTACCATTGCCGTTTCTTCAGAGGTTATGGCCATACTTTCCATCTTCAGCGACCTTGCAGACTTCAGAGAACGGATAGGTGCTATCGTGGTCGCATACGACAAACAAGATAACCCTGTCACTACGGAAGATCTCGAGGTTGCAGGCGCCATGACAGCCTGGATGAGAGACGCTATCAATCCGAATATGCTTCAATCCATCGAAGGGCAGCCCTGCTTTGTGCATGCAGGCCCGTTTGCAAATATCGCTGTGGGGCAATCATCGATCGTCGCCGACAAGATGGCCCTGAAGCTGGCGGACTACCACATCACTGAATCAGGATTTGGTGCGGATATCGGGTTTGAAAAATTCTGGAACGTGAAGTGCCGCTACTCCGGAAACATTCCCAATGTCTCGGTCATTACCGCCACGATCCGCGCCTTGAAGCACCATGGCGTAAATGCCGGCGCCCCGCCGGTTGTACCCGGCCGACCGATACCAAAAGAATACCTTGAGGAGAATCTCGCATGGCTTGAGGATGGTATGGCAAATGTGATACATCATATCAATACCGTAAAGAAGGCCGGCATTAATCCTGTTGTTTGCATCAACGCCTTTCACACGGATACAGAAGAAGAAATCAAGCTGACAAAGAAGATGTGCGAAGAAGGGGGAGCGCGGGTTGCAGTTTCACGCCACTGGCAATACGGCGGCGAGGGGGCCCTGGAGTTGGCCGATGCGGTCATGGATGCATGTAATGACAAAGTCGACTTTAAGTTTCTCTACGATCTGGATACGCCACTGCGCAAGCGCATCGAGCTGATTGCCAAAGAGGTCTACGGCGCGGATGGCGTAAGTTACACCGCAGAAGCGACGGCCAAAGCAGAAAAATTCGAGAAAGATCAGAAGCTTAAGGACTATACGACAATGATGGTCAAAACCCATCTGTCCCTGTCGCACGATCCCAGCCTCAAAGGCGTACCTAAAGGGTGGACCCTTCACATTCGCGATTTCCTCACCTACGGCGGGGCACGGTTTATCTGTCCTGTTGCCGGAAATATCAGTTTGATGCCTGGTACCGGATCCGATCCCGCCTATCGCCGGATCGACATCGATGTCGATACCGGCAGAGTGAAAGGATTATTTTAGTGCTTTCACCTGAGATGGGGAGGCTGCACTCGCGAGGAACGGATCCCAAATAACCAGGTGCCTGCCTGTCCCGTGGCGGCTAGCCGGTCCAACCTAACCCTTCCGCGACACAGTTAATACTAAGCAACAAAGGCACAAGATCGGACTGCTTCACCTTTTTTGCGCGGCGGAAGCGCTTGATCAATTTGACTTGCTCATAACCGATCTGATTAAGGGTCGGCAGCCTTCGTCCTAGCCGGCGCCTAAAACGCGGAAACCGTTCACAGAGTCCCTGACCGGTGATTTGCAATATCATCTTGACGGTCCGGTGATATTCGTCCTCGATCATGGAAAAGATCTCATCTCGAACACTTCTATCTGGCACAAGGTCCGCGTACTCACGGGCGATGGCAAGATCTACCTGCGGTAAGGTCTTCTCTGCCTCGTCAACAATTAGCCGAAACAAACGCGATTCATTGAACATGCGCCCGAGTAATTGCTCACCTAGCCCTCCGCGCACAGCGATAAAGCGCTCGAGTCCCGTTCCGATCCCATACCAGCCCGGCACCATATGTCGGTTCTGTGTCCAGGCGAACACCCAGGGGATCGCCCGTAGATCATTGAGCGTCTTGGCGCCAAAACGCCGTGCCGGTCGTGATCCGATCTTGAGCAGCACCAACTCATCAACAGGACTCGCCGCCTGATAGTAGGTCACCAAGCCGGGATGCTCCGCCAGTTGCCGATAAGCCGCATAGGCGGCACCAGATAACGCCTCCATGGTCTCATCGAACTCCGGATTGGGTTTGAGCTCCGGTTCTTTTCCCGATTTGAGCGAATGCTCGAGCACGCTTGCCGCGATTAGTTCCATATTATATTGGGCGGTACCGCGGTTCGCATACTTGTAAGTCACGACTTCACCCTGCTCGGTCAGACGCAATTGGCCATGGACCGATCCCGCTGGCTGCGCAGCGATCGCTCGTCCCGTCGGCGCGCCACCCCGGCTCACCGACCCCCCACGGCCATGAAAGAACGCGATGGGAATGCCGCACTCCTCCCCAACGCGCGTCAGCTTCGCCTGGGCTTTGCTCAACTCCCAATTCGATGTCAGAAAGCCACCGTCCTTATTGGAATCTGAATACCCAATCATGACTTCCTGAACCCCGCCAAGATCACGCACCGTTCGCCGCACCACTGGGATCGAGAGAAGCTCCCGCATAATCGTCGGCGCCGAATTCAGATCCGTTATGGTTTCAAAAAGCGGATCCACCAGCAAGGTCGCGCGTTCAATCCCTTCCGCATCAGCAAATAAGCCCGCGTATTTTTCGAGGAGATAGACGCCCAGCACATCCGCTACTGACTGTGTCATGCTCAAGATAAAATTCCCGGTTGCCTCCCGATCCACCTCCAAACTCATGTCACGCACGACCCGAAGCAGCCCTATGGTCGATGCGGCTTTCGGTCCAAATCCGTCTAATTTCGGCAAGCCATTGAGTGGTCGCGCAAGTTCTCTAATCAACCATTCCTTCCATTCGTCTGAGGTGGGATCCGGTAGAGACTCTATTGGTTGATGGGTGAGGTGGCGCCACAATTCAGCCAGCGTACGGTTAGTCACCGTGGTATTTTCGCGTACGTCCAGGCTGACCGTCCTGAAACGAAAGATCTCCACCTCTCGCCGCAGCGGGCGTACCAAACTTTTGGCCAATGATTCGCATTCAGACTCCACAAGCCCGGTTTCCATGATGTTCAGATCACGAATGAGTTCATCGGCACTGGCGTAGGTCGGACTCTTTGAATCGGGCGCCTGATTATCGGCGCCTGAAAGGGTCGCATCTAACTTTCGGAGCATGCACATGGCAAATTGCCTGAAGACCTCGCCGGGATTGCGCACAGCGATGCCGTCTTTATCCCCGCTCTCCTCCAGCGTGCGGCTAAGTGCTTCCAGGTACTTTTCTGATACATTGAGCGCGTGTTCCGCGATACTGCTGGTTCGTACCAAGTGCTCGAGCCTCTGCCGGTATCGTGTAAGAGATACAAGACGGTTAGTTAACATCGTGTCCTTAGTCACTTCGTTGGTAACGAATGGATTGCCGTCGCGGTCACCGCCGATCCAAGACCCGAACTGAAAGAAGGGCGGTATGCGAAACGTATGCTCAGGATAATGTTGGCCGAGGGTCCATTCGAGCTTTTCCAGGAGTTCCGGCACGCGCTCGAACAGGGACTCCTCGAAAAAATGCAGGCCCCATGCAACTTCCTGGGCCACGGTGGGCTTTTCCAAGCGGAGCTCACCGGTAAGCCATAAGAGGTCAATCTCATTTTTCAGATCACTAACCAGTGCCTCTCGCTCCCGGGGCGTCCAACGAGGCGACTCCAATTCCATCAGCAAGAGATAGATGCGCCGGTGTATCTCCAGGACCGTGACGCGCTTGGCCTCGGTGGGATGGGCCGTGATCACCGGTCGCACCCGAGCCGTATCGAGCAGCGCTTGAATCTCTTCCGCCTTGACCTTTGATGCCGCCGCATTCGCAATTACATAGGGCAGCGTACCCTGGACCTGGTCGGCCCCCCGTTGTCGTTCGACCTGCCGTCGCCGGCGCATGGCCGCGTTCTGCTCTGCAATACTCAAGAGCTGGAACCAAATTCCGTGCGCTTGTAGGAACCGCAGTAACAATTCGCGCTCATTGCTGGGCGCCGGCACCTCGCCCCTAAAGGCGGGCACAATAGCCGGATGGCGGGCGTGGATGACGTCCCCGAGCAGCCTAGATAGGAGGCCAATGACCTCGTTTGCATAGGCGGCGGCCGCCGCCTCAGGATCGTCTACCGGGGAAGAGACTGGGGGTGGTGCAGAAAGGATTGGGTCCTCAGTCACACAACTTTGTCACGCGGGGTCTCACCGGCGAAGAACGTCTTGACGTTTTCCAGCGCACGCATGCCCATCGCTACACGGGTCTCTCGTGAGGCACTGCCAAGATGGGGAAACAGGACCACATTCTCCATTGCAAGCAACTCCTTCGAGACCTGCGGCTCGTTTTCATAGACATCCAGAGCAGCACCGGCAATGGTACCGTCTTGCAGAGCCTTGACCAGCGCCTTTTCATCAACGACATCACCACGCGACGTATTGATGAGAAAGGCAGTTGGTTTCATCAGCGCCAACCTTTCTGCGTTGATCAAATAGTGTGTCTCCTTACCAGCTGGGCAGTGTACCGAAACAACATCCGCATCCTTAAAGACGTCTTCCAGTGTTTCACATGGCTGCGCTTCTAGGGCTGCGACAACGTCCTTAGGCGGTGGATAGGGATCATAAAAAATAATGTTCATGCCAAAACCAAAATGCGCCCGCTTCGCCACGGCCTTCGCAATTCGTCCCATGCCAACAAGGCCCAAGGTCTTGCCACTCACCTTCGTTGCGAGCATATGGGTGGGTCGCCACCCGGTCCACGACTTGGAGCGAACATGCCGCTCGCCTTCACCCGCTCGCCGCGCCACCATGAGCAGCAAGGTCATGGCGGTATCCGCCGTACAGTCGGTCAGCACGTCCGGGGTGTTGGTTACGGTAATACCCCGCTCCTTTGCAGCGTTCAAGTCAATATGGTTGAACCCGACACCAAAGTTCCCAAGGATTTTTGCCCTCAGGGGCTCGGCGCTGAGGACCTCGGCGGTGATCTTGTCCGATACCGTAGGCAGTACCGCATCGGCACAACGGAGAGCCTCCTGAAGTTCTGTGACACTCATGGGGTGGTCATTCTCGTTGAGCTCTACGTCAAAGAGCGCCTTCAGCTCTTCCTCCACCTCTTCCGGCCAACGCCGGGTCACGATAACCTTTAGCTTCTCCATGAACGCTTACTAATTCGCCTTCTTAAGCACGTCTGCCACGGTGGCACCCAACTCGGCGGGACTCGGCGCCACCCTAACGCCCGCATCTTTCAGTATTTCGACCTTTTCCGCGGCACTCTCACCAAAGGCGGAAATGATGGCCCCTGCATGACCCATCCTGCGGCCCTTCGGTGCGCTCAGCCCCGCGACGTAAGCAACTACCGGCTTCGACATGTGATCCCGCACAAACTCCGCCGCTTCTGCTTCCTGAGGCCCACCGATCTCACCGATCATCATCACAGCCTTTGTTTCATCGTCTTCTTCAAAACGCTCCAGGATGTCCTTGAAGGAACTGCCGTTGATCGGGTCCCCGCCAATCCCCACGCTGGTTGACACCCCGATGCCGAGTTCCTTCATCTGTGACGCGGCCTCATACCCGAGCGTGCCGGATCGCCCCACAACACCCACTGGACCGGATACATAGATATGACCCGGCATGATCCCCATCATCGCCTTTCCGGGGCTGATGACGCCGGCACAGTTAGGTCCAATTAAACACATACGCTGATCCTTCTTGTAGCGCCACATATAGCGCTTCACCCTGATCATGTCATGGGCCGGGATCCCGTCCGTGATGGCAACGCACCCGCGTATCCCCGCATCAGCCGCTTCCATGATCGAGTCACCCGCAAACGGGGCGGGCACAAAGATGATACTGGCGGTTGCGCCTGTTTCTTGGACGGCCTCCTTGACCGTATTGAATACTGGCTTACCCAGGTGGATCGTGCCGCCCTTGCCGGGTGTGACGCCACCCACAATGTTGGTCCCGTACTCCATCATCTCCGTGGCATGGAAGGTGCCGATCTGACCCGTAAAACCCTGAACGATGACTTTTGTCTTTTTATCTAGCAATATACTCATGGCTCGAATCCCTCGAAAAAACTAGTTACCCCGTGCCTCTTTCCATGAAGCAACGACTCGATCGGCCGCCTCGGCCAGCGTATCCGCACTGATGATCGGCAGGCCGCTGTCCTTTAATATTCGGCGGCCCGCTTCAACGTTTGTGCCGGCAAGGCGCACGACCAACGGGATCTTCAGTTTGATATCTTCGACAGCTTGCACCACGCCCTCCGCAACCCAATCGCAACGGTTGATCCCAGCGAAGATATTCACCAACATCGCCTGCACATTCTCATCAGACAATACCAGGCGGAATGCCTTGGCAACCCGCTCCGGCGATGCGCCGCCACCGATATCAAGAAAGTTCGCCGGCTCACCCCCCGCGTGTTCGATCATATCCATGGTTGCCATCGCAAGCCCTGCACCGTTGATGATGCAGCCAATGTTGCCGGTGAGGGCAACGTAACTGAGCCCGCGATCCGCCGCCATCATCTCTCGCGGATCTTCTTGTGACTTGTCACGTAGCTCAGAGATATGGGGATGCCGGAACAGGGCGTTATCATCGAAGGTCATCTTGGCATCCAGCGCGACTAGCCGCCCGTCCTCCGTGACTACCAATGGGTTGACCTCAACCATGGTCGCATCAAGGTCCCGAAACGCCCGATAACATCCAAGAAATGTCGTCACCGCCTGGCTGACCAGCGCTCGCTCCAGACCCAAACCAAAGGCAACCTCGCGGGCCTGGAAGGCCTGCATCCCCACCGCTGGCTCAATGCTGGCCCGCAGGATCGAATCCGGCTTCTGGCGCGCGATCTCTTCGATCTCCATACCGCCTGCCGACGACGCGACAACCATGATCCTCTCTGACTTACGATCCAGCACAAAGCCTAGATACAGTTCGCGCTCGATGGCCGTCGCCGCTTCAATATAGAGCCTGTGCACGACCTTGCCCTGGGGCCCCGTTTGATGCGTGACAAGCCGCGAACCGAGCAACTCATCCGCCGCCTGCAAGACTTCACGGTCGCTTGAGCAGACTTTGATGCCGCCCGCTTTACCGCGGGCACCCGAATGGATCTGCGCCTTCACAACCCACTTCTCGCCGCCAATTTCCTTTGTCCGATAGGCCGCCTGTTCAGGACTGTATGCGAGCCCACCGGCCGGTACCGTGACACCGAAATCCGAGAGCAGTTCTTTTGCCTGATATTCGTGGATATCCACCGCTTACCTCCTTAAGATGGCGTCAGTTGGCCTTCTCCTTTGCCCGGATTGCCTCGTCGACCTTGACAACATTTTCCGCCATGCGGGCAGAGGCTGCATCAATCATCCGACCATCGAGCTGCGCCGCCCCTTTGCCTTCCCGGGCTGCCTTCGCCAAGGCCTCGAGAATACGTTTCGCTCTGTCCACCTCTGACTCGGGGGGAGAAAAGACCTCGTTAGCGAGCGGTATCTGAGACGGATGGATAGCCCACTTGCCCTCGATCCCCAACGCCGCACCCCGCTTTGCCGCCAAGACATAACCTTCCGGATCATTGAAATCACCAAACGGTCCATCAATAGCACGCAACCCATAAGCGCGACAGGCAACCGTCATGCGAGAAAGTGCGGCATGCCATTGATCGCCCGGATAGTCTGGATTGAGCCCCCCGATGTTGACGGTTCTTGCCCTACAACTGGCGGCATAATCCGCAACGCCAAAGTGCATCGCCTCCAAGCGCTTACTCGATGTGGCGATCGCCTCGACATTGGCCATCCCAAGGGCCGTTTCGATCAGTACTTCAAGTCCAATGCTGTGTTCAATTCCTTTCGCCTCCTCAATTTGACTTACCATGGCATCAACCATGTAGACATCGCATGGCGTCCCCGCCTTTGGAATCAAGATTGTATCAAGGTGGCTTCCAGCCTGTTCCAGCAAATCGACCACATCCCTGTACATATAGTGGGTATCGATGCCGTTGATGCGAACAGAGATGGTTTTGCCTTTACCCCGCCAGTCGATCTCATTGAGCGCCTCGATAATATTTTTGCGCGCCGGCTCCTTATCGGCCGGCGCGACGGCGTCCTCGAGATCAAGGAAGACATAATCCGCACCACTGTCAGCGGCCTTAGCGATCATCTTTGGATTAGAACCAGGCACCGCCAGCTCACTGCGTTGCAGCCGCACACGGGTGGGTTCATAACGAGTATGACTCACAATCCACTCCTCCCTAATTTATGGGGCCAAACTGCTGAGCATAAAAAGCGCCTCTCCCGATTGCGGTCTTTATGAAAGAGTGCGCCTGGGGTGCCAGCTTACATGGCAGCCGTTGCCCCTTTACTGGTATCGAACGCCTCGGCCATGCTGCGAAGGAATTCTTCAGCGGCCGCGACACCGCTGCCCGGTTCGATATCGATCCCGATATCCCGCATCGACATCTCCGAACCGACGATCGCGCTCAAGATCATGAGTTCATTGAGATCACCCAAATGACCGATGCGGAAAATCTTTCCCGCGACCTTATTCAGCCCGACACCCAGCGAAAGATTGTAGCGCTGGTAGGCCACTTTAACGACATCGGATCCATTGAATCCCTCTGGCACATAGATGCCACTGACCGTATCGGAATACCATTTCGGTTCCTTGGCACAGAGTCTGAGGCCCCAAGCATCTACCGCTCGGCGCACTGCCTCGGCCAAGCGATTATGACGCGCAAAGACATTCTCAAGCCCTTCCTCGAACAACAGATTGACGGACTCGCGTAAGCCGCGTATGAGCGTCATCGCCGGGGTATATGGGAAGAACCCATCCTTATTGGTCTTGATCATATCCTCGAAGTCGAAGAATGTGCGGGGCAACTTGGCGGCTGTTCGAGCTTCCAGCGCCTTTTGACTGGCACAAACGATGGCAAGACCGCACGGCAGCATGAAGCCCTTTTGGGAGGCGCTGACAGCCAGGTCCACTCCCCATTCGTCCATGCGGAAGTCGATACTGGCAATTGAACTCACGCCATCGACGTAGAATAAAGCCGGATGATTGGCTGCATCCAAGGCCTTGCGAACACCGGCCATGTCGCTGGTCACGCCAGTCGCTGTCTCGTTCTGACACGCAAGAACCGCCTTGATTTCATGGTTCTTATCAGCAGCGAGCCGCTCCGCATATTTCTCCACGGGCACCCCTTCGCCCCATTCCACTTCCATTACCTCAACATCCAAGTTGTGACGTTGGCATAGATCAATCCACAGGTGAGAAAAGTGACCAAAGCTTGAAGCCAAGACCTTATCCCCCGGTGAAAGGGCATTGCTAATAGCCGCCTCCCAACCGCCGGTCCCTGACGCCGGGAAAATGAAGACTTGTCCCATTTTGGTCTTGAAGACTTTCTTTAAATCTTCGTAAAGAGCAAGCGTAAATTCCGGCAGATCAGGGGCCCGCTGGTCTTCCATTGGAATGTCCATGGCCCGGCGAACTCTGTCCGGAACGTTGGTAGGTCCAGGAATAAAGAGGAAATTACGTCCGGGCATAATTGTGCGTCCTCCAAGTTTTATAGGAATACCGTTTGATTTTATTGACGTTATGGTTATTATCGTCGTTTCAGACGGGGCCGGAACCGATGGAAAAATAGCCCCCGGCGCGACGCTATGAAGCGCCGAACTCTACCACGCTACGCCAAACATACGCATCCAATTACACCTTGTAGGCGCTTGGTTTGCAAGCGAAAACAAAGCGCGAAGAGGCTAGCGCCAACAAGCGTACAAAACCGCCATTTAGCGTCGCGACCCACTAATTTTCAAAGCGAATCAAGGCCCCTTGTGAGATCGACCTTAATATCTTCGACATCTTCTAAGCCGACCGATATGCGAATCAATCCTTCTGTAACCCCCGCCTCTGCCCGCTCCTCGGGTGTTAACCGCCAGTGCGTGGTCGTTGCTGGATGAACGATCGTCGTTTTCGTATCTCCAAGATTTGCCGTGATGGACAGAAGCTGTGTCGCGTCAATCACCCGCCATGCAGCATCCCTTCCGCCATTAAGCTCAAACGACACAATTCCGCCGTAATCACTTTGTTGCCTCCCTGCAAGCACATGCTGTGGATGTGATGCAAGACCCGGATAATAGACACGTGCAATTTGAGATTGCTGCTCCAACCACTCTGCAAGCTTAAACGCGTTCGCGCTGTGTGCGCGCATGCGTAAATGCAGCGTCTCAAGCCCCTTTAGAAAGACCCATGCATTAAATGGACTCATTGCTGGACCGGCGGTCCTTAGAAATCCAAAAATCTTTTCCCCAAGCAGTTCTTCACTGCCAACGACCGCTCCGCCCATACAGCGTCCCTGTCCATCCAGATATTTGGTCGCAGAGTGAATAATGATATCGGCGCCCATGGCCAGCGGTTGTTGTAGCGCTGGCGTACAGAAGCAGTTATCGACGACCAGCAAGCAGCCTTTGGCATGGGCAAGATCGACCAAGCGACGAATATCGGCAATCTCAGTAAGCGGATTGGATGGCGTCTCCAAAAACAAAAATTTTGTCTGAGTGCGGATCGCGCCTTCCCAAGCATCGTAATCCGTCAACGGCACAAAGCTCGTTTCAAGACCGAAACGTGGGAGTATCGCATTTAACAAACTGACCGTGGTGCCAAAGATACTCCGTGATGAAACAATATGATCCCCCGCGCCTAGAAGCCCCATACAGGTGCTAAGTATCGCAGCCATACCTGATGCAGTCGCAACGCAGCGCTCACCGCCCTCCAAGGCCGCGAGCCGCTCTTCAAATGTGCGAACTGTCGGATTAGTGAAACGGGAATAGATATTGCCGGGCTCTTCTCCGGCGAATCGCGCGGCCGCCTGCGCCGCATTTTTAAACACGAAGCTAGAGCTAGCAAAAATGGGCTCGCTCTGCTCACCTTCCAACGTCCGGACTTGGCCAGCCCGAACTGCACGCGTATGAAATCCGTATTGTAGGGGATCGATCTTTACCATAACGCCTTCTCCACCATTTCGAGCCATACCCTCAGATCATTCATTAGGTCATAAAAAAACCCGCCTTCAGCTTCCGCTAAAGCAGGTTTCCTCGCTTTAGCAGAATTTCTTACGCGCCCGCAAGCTGACGTCAAATCGGCGCACTTTCCCGAAGCCTAGAGAATTCGGGCGAGGATGTCAATAAATGCTGTTAGTTCATGCGCTATTCGATAAATCGGTCAAGGCGACCTCTCCACCCTCCCGTTGAACCTTCGCTTTATCAGAGCGCAGAACTTCTAAATGATCAAGATAATCCCGACTCACATCGCCGGTAACGTACTCTCCTGTAAAACAGGAAGTATCAAACTGCTTAATCTTCCGATTACCTTTTCTAGCTGAACCGATCAGGTCATCCAGTTCCTGGTAAATTAGCCAATCCGCGCCGATCTCCTTTGCGACTTCTTCTTCCGACCTTCCATGTGCGACGAGTTCGTTAGCGGACGGCATATCAATCCCGTACACGTTCGGGTACCTAACGGGTGGCGCGGCGGCGGCAAAATATACCTTCCTCGCACCCGCCTCACGCGCCATCTGGATAATCTCACGCGATGTGGTACCACGTACGATCGAATCGTCAACAAGCAACACATTCTTGCCTTTAAACTCCAGGCCAATCGCATTTAGCTTCTGACGCACAGATTTTTTCCGTACCGCCTGACCAGGCATAATAAATGTGCGTGTTATATAACGATTCTTGATAAAGCCTTCGCGGTATTTAAGGCCCAGTGCGTACGCTAGCGGAAGCGCCGCCGTGCGACTTGTATCCGGAATCGGAATTACAACATCAATATCATGATCGGACCAAAGCTTCATGATTTTTGCCGCGAGTTTTTCGCCCATCCGTAGCCGCGCTTTGTATACAGAAATACCGTCAATGATTGAGTCCGGACGCGCCAGGTATACATACTCGAAAATGCAAGGCGAAAGGAGCGGGGTATCCGCGCATTGTCGGGTATGAAGCTTCCCGCTAGCCTCGATGAAAACGACCTCACCCGGTTCGATATCACGCACGAGATCAAAACCCAGCGCGTCGATCGCGACGCTTTCCGATGCAATGATGTATTCTGTACCTCGTTTCGTCTTACGCTCGCCGAACACGATCGGACGTATACCGTGGGGATCTCTAAACCCTAAAATCCCGACTCCAGCGATCATCGCGACCGCTGCGTAACCTCCTCGACAACGTCGATGCAACTTGGTGATGGCTGTGAAGATGTCTTCGGCGTCGATCTGGAGCTTTCCAAGCCTCTGCAACTCGTGTGCAAACACATTGAGTAGCACTTCGGAGTCTGATTCCGTGTTAATGTGCCGGAGGTCCTCACAAAAGAGAGCACGCTTTAATTCCTCACCGTTTGTCAGATTACCATTGTGTGCAAGGGTGATCCCGTAAGGCGAATTGACGTATAAAGGTTGGGCCTCGGCAGACGACGAGCAACCAGCCGTCGGGTAGCGCACATGTCCAATCCCGAGCCTCCCTTTTAGATTCATCATATGGTGCGTATAGAATACGTCGCGAACTAGCCCGTTATTCTTTCGCAGGTATAGGCGCCCGTCCTCGTAGGTCACAATACCCGCAGCATCCTGTCCACGATGCTGGAGCACGGTCAAGCCATCATACAAAGCCTGATTGACATTAGTCTTTGCGACGATTCCAATTATTCCACACATTGCTGGTCCTCGTTCACGACAACAGTAAATCCATACACTGTTCAATAACTGATGTAGCTCGCGATTTCCTCAGGCAGATAACTACGAAGCCATAACGCCATTTCCTGAAAATACCCAATAAGGATTGACTCTCCCCACCATTGGTCATACGGCAAAGGAGTCAGGCCAGCCAACAACACCAACAGGACTACAATGACACCACCGCGAGCGATCCCTAACAAGAGCGCAAGTAGTCTATCAGCGCCTGTAAACTCGGTTTTCCCACCGAGTTTGACTACTACATAACTGACAAACGATGCCATAAGTAATGTGGCGACAAAAATCCCAACGAAGGCAAGCGCAAACAGAATTGATGGTGATGAAACATGATCGGCAAGCCGTTCCGCCAGGTCCGGAGCGAACGCGATGCTAAGCCAGAACGCCAGTATCCATGCCAACAGTGAAAGAAATTCTCGCAGAAACCCGCGCACCAGACTGAAAAGAGCTGAAATCGCGATGATACAGAGGATTGCAATATCCGGCCCCGTCATGAACCATCATTTCCTTGCTACGCTAATGTGGCTGCGCGCATTCTAGCAGAACACTCCCTGTCAACATAGGTGGTGCATGGGCTGAAAAGCCGTTAAGGATATCGAACAACGATACCCTCAAGTTTAACCGTTTTCTGCAACTGCTCCCTCAAGGCGTCAGCATCGGAACGCACAAGTTCGGGACCGACTCGAACCCGAAATACCTTCTTTCCACCCGAATAGACCGGGTCAACAAACGATTCATACCCCTTCTTACGCAACTTTTCATTAAGGGCTTGGGCATTTGCTTCGCGTGAAAAGCTACCAAGCTGTACGACCCAAGCCATCAGGCCAACCCGTTCGCTCACCAGTTGACCGTCGCGTGGTTCCTTAGGCTTTGGCAACTTCGCCTCTGATACGTCCTTTGTGGCCGCGACCACGGGCGCGCCGCCTTCGGTTTCAGTCACCGACTCAGATGGCATGGGGCGCACGACACTTTGCTCCCGTGGCTCATGATGAGTTGGCTCGCCAATTGGCACAATCCGTGAACTGAAAGCGTCCGTAGGTTTAGGTGGGATGTTGGTCGCGGTGATCGTGGTTACAGGCACTGGCGTCTCGTCAAAAAGAATAGGTACAAAAATAACGGCAAGGCCGACTAGCACAGCAGCACCCACCAGTCGTTCTTTCAACTTCTGTTCCATCAAATAGAGCACCCTATGTACTTAGGCGTTGCGCAAGCCCCCGCATGACCTCGCCCACAGTGAGAAACGACCCCGTTACGAGCACGCGATCGCCCGAACTCGCCACAGACACAACATCGGCAAAAGCCTGAGCCACACTCCCATAGGTAACAATAGGCTTCGATACGCCCAACTCAGTCAACTCCTTGGCCAGGATCTCACTCCCTGCGCCTCGTGTCGTATTAAGCGTCGCTACATGCCAGACATCTGCAACATCACGAAGTTCCTGAAATACCGCACGGCGATCTTTGTCTCTCAGCATCCCGATCAGAATATGCGTCGTCTTAGCTCGAGGCAATCCAGTGAGGTTCTGCGCCAACACCCTAGCCGCCTGGCGATTATGTGCTACATCTAGCACGTATTGAATAGCACCTGGAATCACCTGAAAGCGACCCGGAAGCTCGAGTGCCTTAAGACCTGTTCTCAAGGCATTATTATTTATGGGATGCTTCTCTGCGATGAGTTTAAACACCATGAGGACCCCAGCCGCGTTCTGCAACTGGTGGTCACCACAGAGCTTGGGCTTGGGGAGATCAGCGTAGGTGACGGAATCGTAGTGCCAAGTCCAGTCATTATCCGATACCACGTACTCAAAATCACGGCCTATGCAGAACAACGGCGATTGCAGCACCGCGGCGCGATCGATGAGGCTCTGAGGCGGCTTCGGATCCGAGCAGATCGCGGGTGTCCCATGCCGGAAGATCCCTGCCTTTTCTCGAGCAATAGAGTCACGATCCTTGCCCAACCAATCTATGTGGTCTATATCGATAGCCGTCACCAGTGCGACATCAGCATCCAAAAGGTTCACTGCATCTAATCTTCCCCCTAATCCCACCTCAAAGATGCCAACGTCGATATCGGTTCGCTGGAAGATGTCAAAAGCAGCCAGTGTCCCAAACTCAAAATAGGTCAGGGTCAAACCGTTTCGCGCGCGGTCGATGCGATCAAATGCGTCGCATAGGGCTTCATCAGAGACATTCTTACCGCTAATTCGGAGACGCTCGTTGTATGAGATCAAGTGAGGTGAGGTGTAACAGCCGGTTTTATATCCCGCCGCAGTTAGTACGGCATCAATAAGTGCAACACTTGATCCCTTACCATTAGTACCGGCTACGCTGATGACCGTATACGGTGGCTTAAACAAGCCCATCGCTTGAGCAACTGATCGGACACGTTCAAGACTCAACTCGATGTCTTTTACATGCAGCGTTTCCTGCCAATCAAGCCAGTCAGATAAACTGTCAAATCGCTTCTGCGGCGAACCATTCAACTCGGATGAACAGCCTGCGACTGGCCAGTGTTGTGTCGTCTGGTCTAGTGCCACTCGGAATCTCAATGCAAAGTCAGAAGAAGCAGCGTTGATGAGAGCAGTAGTCAATCAGTGCAGTGGCTGATGGGTCAACATCGATAGTAAACACGCAATTCGATCGCGCATATCTCTACGATCGACGATCGAATCAATAGCGCCGTGCTCAAGAAGAAATTCACTGCGCTGAAAACCGTCGGGCAATGTTTCCCGCACTGTTTGCTCAATCACTCGTGGGCCAGCAAACCCAATCAAAGCTTTTGGTTCGGCGATGTTAATGTCACCTAGCATGGCGAGACTCGCCGAGACACCTCCCATGGTGGGATTGGAGAGAACCGAAATGTATGGTATGCGGACGCGGCTTAGCGCAGCCAATGCCGCACTGGTCTTAGCCATTTGCATTAGCGATATGAGCGCTTCTTGCATCCTTGCTCCGCCGCTTGCCGAAAAACATACGAGTGGAATATCGTTATCCATGCAGGTATTCACTGCCCGTACAAACCGCTCTCCTACAACAGATCCCATCGAACCACATATGAAGTCGATTTCAAAGGAGCAGGCTACCAAGGGCAGACCCTTCACCCGTCCCATTATGACCACCAGTGCATCGTTCTCGGCTGTCTTCCTTTGCGCTTGGTGTAAGCGATCCTTGTACTTCTTGCTATCTCGAAACTTGAGAACATCAACCGGCCGAAGCTTGGCACCGATCTCTGAGCGAGGCTCCTTGTCGAGAAAATGATCAAGTCGTCCGCGGGCGCTGATGCGCATGTGATGTGTACATTTGGGACATACTTCCTGACTGCGTTCCAGTTCCGCACGGTAGAGGACTGCGTTGCACGCTGTACACTGCGTCCAGACGCCCTCTGGAACAGTGCGTCGGGTCGTCCCGTTGGTCCTTATGCGACGGGGCAGTAATTTGTCCAGCCAAGTCATAACAGATCTAACGCTTCATTTCAGGCAGCATGCTAACACATGTCGGTGTGAAACAGGGTGTTACACCTTCACACTGCATCCATTGCGCGACGCAGCCCATTAAGGAACGTCATCACCTCTCCTTCAATCTTGTCCAACTGCTCAGCCAGCGCACCCATCCTTTCAACCAACGCGCTCCCAACGATGACTGCATCACTGAACGCGGCCACGCGTGCGGCCGCTTCCGCGTCCTTTATGCCAAACCCAACTCCAACAGGCAACTCCGTCTTGCTCCGGATATGGCTGACTTTAACGGCCACATCCGATACATCCAAGCGGTTGCTGCCTGTCACACCTTTAAGTGAGACGTAATACAGAAATCCACGCGCTGCCCGGCAAATTAGTTCAAGACGTATATCACTGGTGGTCGGCGCCAGAAGAAAAATAGGATCTATATCATGACTTGTTAACGCAGCCGTCAATTCATCTGCCTCCTCCGGCGGAAGATCGACTGTCAATACACCATCCACGCCCGCAGCCTGTGCAGCCTTTGCGAAGCGTTCATATCCCATGACTTCAATTGGGTTAAGATAACCCATCAATATTACTGGTGTATTGGTGTCGCGATCAGAAAACGTCTTCGCCATATTGATCACATCCCGCAAGCTCACTCCGTGGGCGAGCGCCCTTTCACTGGATCGCTGGATTGCGGGACCATCAGCCACAGGATCCGAAAACGGGACACCCAATTCTAGCATGTTCGCGCCTGCACGCACCATGGCATGCATGAGCGGTACCGTACATGATGGTTCGGGATCGCCGGCCGTAACAAAAGGCACCAATGCCTTTCGACCGCTCTCACGCAGACCATCAAAACAGCGACTGATGCGACTCATTCTACCTTAGCAAATGAATTAGTCTTTCCTGCATTAATTTGACGAAGATGCGACTTAGAGGTGAATGCTCTCTCGTTCAGCAACCATCTGTATGTCCTTATCCCCGCGGCCCGACAAATTGATCAGAATAATAGCGTCTCTTCCCAACTCTGGCGCCAATCTCGCGGTGAAGGCTACAGCATGACTTGATTCGAGCGCAGGAATAATTCCCTCTGCGCGTGTCAGCACATGGAAGGCATCAAGCGCTTCTTCGTCATTGACAGCAGCATACTGAGCACGTCCTGTGTCCTTAAGCCAGGCATGCTCGGGTCCGACACCGGGGTAATCAAGACCAGCGGCTATGGAATGCGTTTCCAAAATCTGGCCATTGTCGTCTTCTATGAGATAGGTTCGGTTACCGTGCAACACGCCAGGATGTCCGGCACATAAGGATGCCGCATGGTGGCCGGTATCAATTCCATCACCCGCCGCCTCAACGCCGTACATGGCAACTTGCAAGTCGCCGATAAATGGGTAAAACAGGCCGATCGCATTAGAGCCGCCTCCCACACAGGCAACCAGCGCATCTGGCAATCGTCCCGTCTGTTCAAGACATTGTTGACGCGCCTCGCGGCCGATGATCGCCTGGAAGTCACGCACCATGGCGGGATAGGGATGTGGCCCTGCAACAGACCCAATAATGTAAAAGGTATCATCAACATTGGTCACCCAATCACGCATCGCCTCATTCAAAGCGTCTTTCAATGTTTTTGAGCCCGACTCGACGGGCACCACCTCAGCTCCCAGCAATTTCATGCGATAAACATTGATGGACTGGCGCTGGATGTCACGCGCACCCATATAGACCACACACTGAAGACCCAATCGCGCCGCCACTGTTGCAGTCGCCACACCGTGCTGTCCGGCACCGGTCTCCGCAATGATTCGGGTTTTCCCCATGCGTCGCGCGAGGAGCCCTTGTCCCACGGTATTATTGATCTTGTGGGCGCCCGTATGATTGAGGTCTTCGCGCTTAAGGTAGATTTGAGCGCCACCATACTGCTCCGATAACCGCTTTGCGTGATACAGGGGCGATGGACGGCCAACATAGTGACGTAGCTCTTCATCCAGCTCGGCGATAAATTGCGGATCGCGTGGATAGTACTCATAGGCTTCTTGGAGCGCTTCCAAGGGGCCCATAAGCGTTTCCGCCACAAATCGACCCCCATAAGGCCCGAAGTGGCCTTGCGCATCGGGCAGATCGGTGGAGCTCACAGACACATCAGCAACCGAGCGCGAGCGCAAGCCGACATTACGGATTTGCATTGGATACTCCTTGCATAAACGCCGCTATCTTAGCCGCATCTTTTATCCCGTGACTGGATTCGACTCCACCGCTGACGTCCACGCCGTACGGAGAAACCTCAGCGATTGCTCGCCCCACATTCTCCGGCGTCAAGCCACCCGCGATGATGATGGGTTTGCTGAGACCCTTAGGCACGATTGCCCAGTCAAATGACGCGCCCGTGCCACCTTGGGTACCCTCCTTGTAGGTGTCGAGCAACAAGGCACATGATTCAGCATACTGCGTTTCTATGCTCGCAAGATCGACACCGTCTTGCATTCTAACTGCCTTAATATAGGGTTTGGAATACCGTCGGCATGCCTCTGAGCTTTCTTCTCCGTGAAACTGCAGTACATCGAGCGGTACCTCCTTAAGAATTGCCTCAATCTCCTCTGGATCAGCGTTAACAAACAGTCCAACCCTGCTTACAAACGGCGGTAAGACACGCACGATATCCAGCGCCTGCTGGATGGTGACCGCACGGCGACTTCCTTGATAGAAGACCAACCCAATAGCATCCGCTCCCAGATTTGTGGCGCTCTGCGCATCATCTGACCGGGTGATCCCGCAGATCTTGACTTTTACACGGTGACTGTTCTGCGAATCATGCTTTTGAATTGTTTCCAACGCGAGCTCCCAACAAGTCCTAGATCCATTGTCGAACTGCTACGGGTCCCTGAAAACACAGTGCCTGTGCCCATGCTGACGTCACCGCAGTGGCGACAATTCGGGCCATCCGGAATTGATGACCGCCCGGGGAATATTAAATCGTTCAGGGTATCGCACCTCCATGAGATAGAGACCCTCTGGGGGAGCAGTGACACCGCCTACCGTTCGGTCACGTGCTGCCAGGACATCTTTCGCCCAACTTGGATTCTGTTTATCGAGGCCAATTGCCGTCAAGACACCGACGATGTTTCGCACCATATGGTGTAGAAAGGCATTGGCCTCAATGTCGACGGCAATTAGATCGTCCCTTCGACAGATGTCTAACCGGTGCACTGTGCGCACGGGATTTTTCGCCTGGCATGCCTGTGACCGATACGACGTAAAATCATGCTCTCCGACGAGATGTGATGCAGCTTCTAACATCCGCTGTTCATTGAGTGGCCTGCATTCCCAAGCCACCTTGCTATCTAAGAGCCCCGGGCGCACTGTACGATTCAATATGACATAGCGATACGTTCGTCCGATCGCGGAGAAGCGGGCATCAAAATCACCACCAACCTCTTTAGCCCATAGCACGCTAATATCTTTTGGAAGATTCGAGTTTGTGCCGAAAATCCAGGAGCGCATATCGCGAACCGCACGCGAATCAATGTGCACAATTTGATTGCAGGCGTGAACGCCCGTATCCGTACGACCCGCACATTGCGCTTTAACGATGTGGTCAGCAACCTTGGACAAGGCTTCCTCTACAGATGCCTGAACGGTACGCGTACCGTTCTGGATCTGCCACCCAAAAAAACGTGTACCGTCGTACTCGATACCCAGTGCAATCCTCATACGCTGAATTTGATTACCCCCAGCACGAACGCCAAACCAAGAGGATACATCCATTGCACCCACGTCGGATGAGAAAAGTCGCCTATTTCAATATTATCCAGTGGCGCCTCCTCTGCCTCATTCAAAACCGAGCACATCAACTGAGAGACGGACTGACTCATGGCTGAGATTGGGTTGTCTCTGAATTTCGCTGCAACCACATACTGAGCAAGCCTTTCTTGAACCCTCGGGACCAAGTCCAGAACTAACGCAAGGCGCAGTGCGAGTCGCTCACGCGGGATGCCAAGACACCCCAATGGCTTCGCCAGCCAATAGATCCCCGCTAGCAATTGCTCCCGGGAGGTGGTTTTGGATAGAAGGTTCACGGCGATAATCAGCAACGCAAGTGCAGACGCCCGTTCCACCCCGAGTATCAGACCATGTTGCATCGATGTTTGACCGCCGGTCCCGGTGGTAACGCCTGTCGGCAACCACAAATAGATGATCATGACACCGAGGAGCAACCAACGCATCCGCCAGAGGGGACGCATTATCGCTCGAAAACTGGCTTTATCCGTTACGCCATACCCGAACGCTAGCAGGAGTGCTGCGGCAACCAGTACTTGCACGTCGCCGCTTGATAAAAAAGCAGCGAGTACGAGAACACATAAAATACGGGCTACAGGATGCATGATGACTTTTCGCGCGCCCTGATAGCTTCACATCTATTTTGAAGAGAGGCGCAATTACACTGACAATATGGTTACTCGAAGAATTGGCAAAGGGCAACAGCCGCCCACGATTAGGGGCTTAACACTACGTGCTTAAGTCGCTTGTTTCAGAAGTTCTTGAGCATCCTGCTTTTGTTCTTCTGTTCCCTCTTTTACGACCTCATCAAGAATTGTCTTGGCGCTATCAGAATCGCCTAACTCAATATAGGCCTTGGCAAGATCAAGTTTAGTTGCTGCTTCGTCGGCAGCGGTTTGCTGTTCCGCGTCCGGCACGCGCGGTATGGATACGGTATCCGCAAACTCCGGCTCTTCTTCCGTCTCCGCTGCCAGAATCGGAACAGTGTCCTCCGACAGGGACTCTGAAGGCGCCGCCTCAGTAGGACGGGTGTCCTCCATATCGACCAGTTCAAAATCTAAGCCCTGTCCAGAAGGTGCTTCAGATGCGGGTTCCGGTTCATCCGCACCGCCAGCATCGCTTAGGTCAACTTCCATCACATTGTCTTCGTGGGTTTCCTCAGCGGCGTCAATGTCCCCACCAGGGGAAGAGATATCAAAGACGTCGGCGTCTTTTGCCGCTTCCTCTTCTGCGCCACCCACCTCCGATCCGCCAACTTCAAACTCGATAGTACTGAAATCACTTGCTCCGGCAGTATCTTTGATCTCTTCGTCCGCTTCACTCGTAGACGTCACATCCAACAAGTCCTCACGAGTATCCAAGGTCCCTTCGCTTGTCAGGCTCACATCAAGCAGATCCTCTCCCTTCGACATCATTGCGGCACTACTCGCGGTGATATCCAACATCGATTCATCATCTTCGTCTAGCTGTCCTGCGGTGATCTCCAGCACCGGTTTAATCCCTTCCTCGGTCTGCGTGCCCCCTGTAACGTCTACCATCTCTTCGCCCACATCAGCGGCTTCGCCAGCCGAGACCGTAAGATCCAAGACTTCTTCTTCACTTTCCACCTCACCACTGCGTGTCAGATCCAGCACCTCATGTGCCTGCGCAATCCCTGGCTCCGTTGTATCGGACACATCCAACTCAAAGTCGAGCACCGCATCCTCTTCGGCTTCACCCGCTGCGGCACGTTCACTTACGGTATCGTCAAACGTGTCCTCTCCTTTGGGGGCAAACGTCACAGTGGTATCAGTGACAATGGGCACTTCATCACGCGTGATATCAAGCACATCCGAGCCGGTGCTTCCCCCGAGCAGCTCCACGACCGGCGTTACGTCTTCCTCCCCAGGTTTGGGTGTTTCAAATAACGCTCGGTCCGGTGACATCTCCTGCCACATAGCCACAGCCATCTCCCAAATCTGTCCCTCTCCACCGACAGCATCGCGCAGTTCGCGAGCGTATTCTTCATACGCTTTCTTGTTGTTTGCAGCGTAATAAACCTCTAGCAACTTCAGCTTGTACTCGTGCCGATCGGGCGATTTTTCCATCGCAGCTTTGACAAATTCCTCTGCTTGGTCAAATCGTTCGTAGGCCAAGTAAATATTAATCTCAGCGAGCGGATCCTCTTCCGCCTCGCCGGACGGCGCAGCCTCCGTGGCCACCGGAGAAGCCTCTTCAGCCGGCGGGGAGGTGGCCGGCTTGGGCATCTCGGCTGCATCCAGCGCCACGGTTTCGGCTTTCGTCACATCCACTACCTCTTCCATTTCCTCCAGCTCTACCGTCTCGCCGAAATCCTCATCGGCAAAACCTGGAAGCTCGATCAATTCCGCAGCCTCGGCCTGCCGACGTCTGTGCACAACGACCGCATAACCAAGGAGCAACAAGACCAAACCACCTGCAACCCCGAGCATTGTCCTCGTGTTGCCCATCACAAACCCTTTGGCGGCGTCAAAATACCCGCGCGCCGTGTCGGCAAAACCTACAATGACATCCTTAACGGAGCCCAGGATTTCCTGCACCATTGCCATGGGCCCTGCTGATGTCCCGGCCTCAGACTCCGGCCCAGATACGACAACAACTTCTTCTTCAACGCCCTCTTCCAAACCTGCCTCTTCCATTAACGGAGAAGTCTCAGTCACCTTCGCAACTTCTCCAAGCTCTTCAGGCGCAAGCGGCGGGGGCTCAGCCTGTCGCTTCGCCAACTCAGCCTGCAGTGCAGCGAGCTGATCGTCCTTAAGCGAGATCAGGCGCCGCAAGTCGATCACCAACTCTTCCGACTCTTCTAGGCGATTCTTGATCTCTACATTTTCTTGCCGCAGCGCCTCGACCGTCTCATTGACCAAGGCCAATTTCTTACTAAGCTCCGCCGCCGGGGCTCCATCCGCTGGTGCTTCAGCGACCTGCTGGACCGTGCCGACGCCTTCCTTTGACGGACTGACCAGTTTGAGCTCCGATTCCTCTGTAACTTCGTCGGGCGTGGCCGCCGCCTCTGTACCTGGCTTTTCGATGGCGCCGGCGCCAACGGTACGTGGACCCGCCGTGCTTGCAACAGTCTGGCGGTATTCATCCCAGAGGGCATACTGTCCCTTGACCTCCGCTAGGGCTTCAGCCTTGTTAAGTGCTGTCACTTCGTCCCGATCCGGGATCCGCAGGATATGATCTTTGTAGAGGCCATTGACGTTATCACGGGAAAAGGCGTTCGGATTCGCACGCAACAGTGCCAGCATCATCTGCTGCACACTCACTGAAGTGTCAGGACGGAAGTGCTTTGCCAGCGACCAGAGCGTATCACCGGCGATCACGGGACCGTATTCACCATCCACAGCCGCCGGGTGCGGCGCGTAATCAGGAATGTGGCCGGGGCCATACTGGACGTCGTGACTGATATCAGGTGCCGATGGTGCCGGCGGTGAGGGCCTCGATTCAACCATCTTCGGCGCTTCCACCGGCGCTGCATAGCTTGGCGCCTCACGAGTCGGTGCGGCAGCCGCTTCAGGCGCCTCGAACTCGGCAACCTCGACGGTCGCCTCATACACCGGTGGATCGAGGAGCACTGTGTATTCACGCAACAGACGCCCTCTTGACCAATTCAATTCAATCAAAAAGTCGAGAAACGGCTCGCGGATCGGCTCAGGGGAAGTGATCCGGATGTAATCAGGTCCTGTCTCGTTGCTAATTACTGCGAAACGGAGCTTCGAGAGGATGAACGGTCTGTCGATACCCGCCTTTCTAAAGGCGTCCATGTCGGCGAGCCCAATAGTGAGGCTATCGAGCTCATCGGGTTTTGCCTTCAACAATACGATCCTGGCATCAAACGATTGATTCAAGGCCGAATTAAGCTCTAGCTCGCCCAGCCCGAGCCCCTGAATCACGCTGGGCACACTGAAGGCTGACACAGCCAGGACCAGAACCAGTATCCGTTTCATCGGTCGTAAACTCTGCTTAAATTCCCGAACAAAGAAGATCTGCGGAGCTTGGCCCAGGCATTGCTGAGCACCGGATAGGGCCCAGCCCGGCGAACGTCGCTTACGTAGTTCCCCCGGAACCGGGACTTTAGCGCTCGCGGTCTCCAAGCAGCCACAAGACTTCGAATGTGCTTTACAATTACACCTTAAATATAGTTTATAAGTAGTCTTTTACCAAAATTTCAGCGATTTGAACACTATTTAGTGCCGCCCCTTTCCGCACGTTGTCGGAGACGACCCACAGGTCCACTCCCCTAGGATGAGAGATATCCTCCCGGATGCGCCCCACGTAGACGGCATCACAACCTGACGCCTCGGTCACAGCGGTTGGATAACTATCATTCTGACGTCCATCCAGCACGACGACGCCTGGTGCCGTGGCTAAGAGTTTTCGCACATCATCGGCCGCAATCTTCTCGCGTGTCTCGATATGAATTGCTTCAGAATGACCATAGAATACGGGCACGCGCACTGTGGTTGGGTTCACCTTGATGCGCTCATCATCGAAAATCTTTTGCGTCTCCCACACCATCTTCATCTCTTCCTTCGTGTACCCGTTGTCCTGGAACCCATCGATGTGCGGCAGAACATTAAAGGCAATTTGTTTGGGGTATACTGAGGGTTTAATCGGTTTCCCATTAAGTAGTGCTGCTGTTTGGGCGACAAGCTCTTCAATTGCCTCCTTACCAGTCCCTGACACCGCCTGATATGTACAAACATTTATCCGCTCTATGCCAACCTCATCGTAGATAGGCTTAAGCGCTACAACCATCTGTATTGTTGAGCAGTTCGGATTTGCAATAATGCCGTGGTTTCTGTAGCCAGCAATCGCATGCGCATTCACTTCTGGAACAACCAGAGGAATGTCTTTCTCGTAGCGAAATCTCGATGTGTTATCGATGACAACACTCCCCGCCGCCGATGCTCTTGGAGCATGGACATCGGAGACGGATGCTCCCGCTGAGAATAGACTGATGTCAACGCCAACAAAGTCAAAGGATTCGAGCTCTTGGACAGCCAACTCTTGGCCCTTGCAATCTATCTTCGTACCGGCAGATCGAGCGCTTGCAAGCAGATAGAGTTCGTTAACCGGAAAATCGCGTTCCACTAGGATCGACACCATCGCCTCGCCAACTGCACCGGTGGCACCTACCACAGCAACATTAAACTTGCGAGTCATATTCCTTGATCAGTCCTTCTCACTACCAACCTAATATTGAGCGTGTCATATCATTAAGCAACCGATCGCTTATCTTCTCAGCCCAACGCAGCAACAACGGCATCACCCATTTCTCGCGTGCTTACTTTGCGCGTTCCGGGCGAGTAGATGTCTGGTGTACGCATGCCCCTGCCTAACACGGAGCGAACCGCCTGCTCGACCCGCCCGGCAAGTTGTGGCTCTGAGAGCGTGTAACGCAACATCATCGCCACGGAAAGTATGGTGGCTAAGGGATTTGCCGTATTCTGCCCCGCAATTTCTGGCGCCGACCCGTGGATCGGCTCATACAACCCCTTACTCTTCTCATCGATTGACGCCGATGGCAACATTCCGATTGACCCACTCAACATCGAGGCAAGATCAGACAAAATGTCGCCAAACAGGTTGGTCGTCACAATCACATCAAACTGTTTTGGTTGGCGGACCAGCTGCATTGCTGCATTATCCACATACATGTGGGTAAGTTGCACATTCGGATAGTCGTGCGAAATACCGTCAACAACTTCGCGCCACAGCTGTAAGCTCTCCAGCACATTGGCTTTATCTACTGAACACACCCGCCGCTTGCGCGTCAAGGCAATACTAAACGCCGTATGGGCAATGCGCTCAATTTCTGACTCTCGGTAAATCAGCGTATTTAAGCCCACGCGCTCGCCATTCTCCGAGACCTCGACACCACGTGGCTCGCCAAAATAGATCCCACCTGTCAGCTCGCGAACAATTAGGATATCAAGGCCTGCCACTACATCAGGTTTTAGGGACGAGGCCGCCTCAAGCTCTGGATAAAGGATGGCTGGTCTAAGATTCGCAAACAGGCCAAGATCAAAACGCAGCCTTAATAGCCCCTTTTCCGGCCGCATCGATGCGTCCAGCGACTCCCACTTCGATCCGCCCACGGCCCCCAATAGTATGGCGTCACAGCCTCGCGCGAGCGAAATTGTTTCCGCTGGCAGCGGATCGCCTACACTATCAAGCGCAGCACCCCCCACAAGACCTTGACTGAGGGTCACGTCAAGACCGTGGCCGCTCTTGAGCGTCTCAATCACCTTAACGGCTTCGGCAACGATTTCCGGCCCGATCCCATCGCCTGGAAGCACAAGTACTTTTTTCATCGTTTCACCAACAATCGAATGGTGTCCGCCGACACGCCACCTAAAAAGTGAGTAAGGATACTCCAAGGGTTGATAAGAAAACACACCGAACCATTGCTGTTTCACCGCGCAAGCGACAATGCCCTAATCTGCTCACCATCGCGCTTGGGTTCCCCGCAGCGCTCAATAACCGACTAATTCGCAGACAGCCGCCCGCCAATACCGGCTTCTGACGCTCGGTCCAGACACACTTTTTGGCTTGCTCGGTTTACAGCTTCGGGCACGTGCGATTGGAGAGCATATTTGGATAGCCTATACTACGCGCGTTTTGCACCCATCCGGGGTAAAGAAACGGTTCGATGAACCTCAGCCTTTCCGCACTGCAGCCGTATCCGTTTGAGAAGCTTAACCAGCTTATAAAGAACGTCACACCCCCGGAGGGAAAACCGCCGATCAACCTTTCGATCGGTGAACCTAAACATCCGACGCCACGGTTCATAACGGAAAGCATGATCGAGCATCTAGAGACTACGGCAACGTATCCGACGATACGTGGCAATGTGGAACTCCGTGCCGTCATCGCTGACTGGCTAATAGCCCGGTTTTCACTTCCTGCAGGTAGCCTAAGTGGCGATCAAAACGTTCTACTGGTCAACGGAACACGGGAAGCCCTGTTTGCCTTCGCTCAATGTGTCGTTGACAACACGCAAGAGCGTCCAGTTGTCGTGATAATCAATCCTTTTTATCAAATCTATGAGGGCGCAGCTCTGTTAGCCGGGGCAGAACCCTGGTATATGAACTGCGTAGAAGAGCATGAGTTCCTTCCCGATTTCCAAGCGGTGCCAGAAGAAGTCTGGCAACGATGCCAATTATTGTATCTCTGCTCGCCCGGTAACCCGACAGGTGCCGTAATAGACACCGCCACGTATTCGGCGCTGCTTGAGCTCGCTGATGAATTTGACTTTATTATTGCCTCGGATGAATGTTATTCAGAGATCTACCTGGTTGAGGACGATCCCCCTGTCGGACTTCTACACGCCGCTGCAGTAAGCGGACGTACTAACTACCAACGCTGTATAGTCTTTCATAGTCTTTCCAAACGCTCCAATGCCCCAGGCATGCGTTCGGGTTTTGTAGCCGGTGATGCCCAGCTTATCCAGGCGTTTTTTGTGTACCGCACCTATCACGGCTGCGCCATGCCACTCTATACACAGGCCGCCAGTTTACTCGCGTGGCAGGATGAGAAACACGTGCGACATAATCGGGCATTGTACCGAGAAAAGTTCGAGGCAGTGCTGGACACCCTGACCCCCGTAATGAAGGTACACCGGCCCAAAGCAAGCTTTTATCTATGGCCAGAAACTCCCATCGATGACACTAACTTTGCATACGGACTCATCGAGCGTCAAAATGTAACTGTTCTGCCGGGGAGTTTCCTTTCACGAACGGCTAACGGGGTGAATCCTGGACACCGCCGTATACGGATTGCACTGGTCGCACCGCTCGACGAATGTGTGGAAGCTGCTGTGCGGATTCGGGATTACATTAATACCTCATAAATTAGTGTGGGCTAGTACACCTGTATGGACAAACTCCAAAAGGCGATCGAAGAAGGCTTTAACAACCGAGCCGATATCACGCCAAAAAACGTCGCAAAACCAATCAAAGATGCTGTGCTCGAATGCATCAGTTTATTAGACAGCGGTTCGCTGCGCGTCGCGGAGAAGAAACAGGGCAATTGGACAGTCAATGAATGGCTAAAAAAAGCTGTGCTGCTTTACTTCCGGATAGAGGACAATCATTTAATTAGCGGTTCATTTACAAACTATTATGACAAGGTGCCCCTAAAATTCGCTGGCACCAACATACAAGACTTTACAGACATCGGCGCTCGTGTTGTGCCACCAGCGACTGCACGCTTCGGAAGCTACATTGCGCCGGACGTGGTGCTCATGCCATGCTATGTGAATATTGGCGCGTATATTGATAGCGGCACGATGGTGGATACCTGGGCTACCGTAGGCTCCTGTGCCCAGATCGGAAAAAACGTGCATCTTTCCGGAGGCGTCGGCATCGGTGGTGTGCTTGAGCCGGTTCAGGCTACCCCAACGATCATTGAAGACAACTGTTTTGTTGGCGCCCGGTCCGAGATCGTCGAAGGCGTTGTTGTCGGCGAGGGCTCGGTGATCTCGATGGGCGTGTACATTGGCCAAAGCACCAAGATTTACAACCGACAATCTGGCGAGGTGAGCTATGGGCGTGTCCCTCCGGGCTCGGTTGTTGTATCTGGGAACCTACCCGCAAAAGACGGTAGCCACAGCCTTTATTGCGCTGTGATCGTTAAGCAAGTCGATGAGAAAACGCGCGCTAAAGTAGGCATCAACGAGTTGCTCCGCAACATTTAAAGCGTCAACGTACGCAGGGCAAAATACAATACCCAGTACAGAAAAGCGCCGTTGGCAAAATATTCTATCGTCGCGTGAGCGCCGATGCGCTCTTGCAAACCCATGGATGACCGTCGTACCGGTACCTTATATTTATAGGTGTTGAACCCCCGCCAGTGCATCCTTAACGGCCGAAGCCAGTTGGTTAGCCAAAGCATTCACCTGAACTGCATCCTTGCCCTCGACCATGACCCGCACAACGGGTTCGGTGCCAGAAGGACGTAATAGCACACGCCCGTCACCGCCAAGTTCCGTTTCCACGTCTCTTACGGCATTTTGTACCGATGTGAGGCGCCCAAGGTCGACAGGTTTATCCATGGTCACATTAATCAGCTGCTGTGGATATTTGCTCATGCCTGATTTGAGAGCATCCAGTGACTTGCCGCTGCGCACCATAGCTTCTAAAACCTGCAGGGCAGACACAATACCATCCCCGGTATTCGTCAGATCCAAACAGATTATGTGCCCTGACGTTTCACCCCCTAGGGTCCAACCGCCCTCCAAAAGCATCTCCATGATGTAACGGTCTCCAACCTTTGCGCGTTTAAAATCCAGACCAAGGTTACGTACCGCGATTTCTAAACCAAGATTACTCATCTGGGTACCCACAACGGCGCCGGCAAGCAGATCGCTCTTACACCGTGCTCGTGCAATGATGTACATGATTTCATCGCCGTCAACGATATTTCCAGCACGATCAACCAGAATGGCCCGGTCGCCATCGCCGTCCAAAGCAATCCCTACATCGGCACCACTGTCTCGTACCTTTGCTTGCAGTGCTTCTGGCTTGGTTGCGCCGCGCGCATCATTAATATTAAGACCGTTCGGCTCAACACCAAGGCAAATAACCTGCGCACCCAGCTCCTCAAAAACATGGGGTGCAATGTGGTAGGTTGCGCCATGAGCACAATCCACCACGACTTTCATGCCATTCAGGCTAATATCTCGGCCGATTGTACGTTTACAAAACTCGATATAACGACCCGACGCATCTTCCACCCGTTCGGCCCTACCGAGGCGTCCCGAATCCACAGTTTTCAAAGGGCGCTCAAGCTCCGCCTCGATTTGTAGCTCAACGTCGTCCGCCAGTTTAGTTCCGTCGCTTGAAAAGAATTTGATGCCGTTGTCCTGGTATGGATTGTGAGAAGCACTAATCACAATGCCCCCCTGAGCATGGAAGGTGCATGTCAGATAGGCGATGGCCGGCGTCGGCATGGGACCGAGTAAGCGGATGTCGACACCCGCAGCGGAGAGGCCAGCCTCTAGGGCCGACTCAAACATGTACCCTGAAATACGGGTATCTTTGCCGATTAGAATCTTACCGCCCCCGCCCTTTGCCAACACGCGCCCAGCTGCCCAACCAAGCTTCATAACAAAGTCGGGCGTGATCGGAGCAATTCCGACTTTCCCGCGAATGCCGTCGGTGCCGAAATACTTCCTTTCCCGTCTCATCTTGCTACGCCGATTGTTGTTAACGAATAAAGCTTGCGGGAATGTTAGGTTGTCTGGGAGTCATGAGAACCAGCGCTGTAGACCGGGACGCGTCAGGGAGAGCACGGAAGTATCGACCCACGTGCGACTCTCGAGCACCCGAACCCTGCGCTGCCCCACTAGTGTTGGCTTGCAGGGCCACCTACCGCACCGTCGTCGGTCGGTTTTTTGGCCTTCTTGCGCGTCGGCGCCTCCACAGCTCTACCAACGCTACCATCATCATCGGTCCAGTCTTTTGGCGGACGAGGAGTCTTGCCGGCCATGATGTCATCAATCTGGTCGGTGGTGATGGTTTCGAACTTGATGAGGGCCTCAGCCATATGGTGAAGCTTTTTGATGTTCTCCTTCAGAAGCTTTTCTGCGCGTTCATAGTTGCGATCGATGATGCTACGGATCTCTTCGTCGATCACGTGCGCCGTTTCATCCGATACGAGCTTGTGTTGCGTCACCGAATGGCCAAGAAATACCTCAGCCTCTTCCTCACTATAGGTCAAGGGCCCCAGACGTTCCGACAATCCCCACTTGGTTACCATATTGCGCGCGATCTCTGTAGCACGCTGGATATCATTGCTGGCCCCGGTAGTCACACACTCCGGACCAAAGACCAATTCCTCTGAAATTCGCCCACCGAAGAGACTCGATATCTGACTCTCAAGCCGCTCCCTGCTAAAGCTGTGCCGATCTTCCTCTGGCAAAAACATCGTAACGCCCAGCGTACGGCCACGAGGTATGATCGTCACTTTGTAGACCGGATCGTGCGACGGCACCAAGCGACCGACGATTGCATGGCCTGCCTCATGGTACGCACTGAGTTTCTTTTCTTCATCGCTCATCACCATAGAACGACGCTCTGAACCCATCATGATTTTGTCCTTGGCCTTCTCGAAATCTTCCATGTCAACCATCCGCTTGTCAGCACGCGCAGCAAAAAGCGCTGCTTCATTAATCAGATTCGCCAGATCGGCGCCTGAAAAACCGGGTGTACCGCGCGCAATGATGGTTTGCCTCACATCGTCTGCGATCGGCACCTTACGCATGTGGACTTTGAGAATCTGTTCACGTCCACGAATATCCGGTAACGGCACAACCACTTGCCGGTCAAAACGCCCAGGACGTAACAATGCAGGATCAAGTACATCGGGACGATTCGTTGCAGCAATGACAATTACACCTTCATTACCTTCAAACCCATCCAATTCAACGAGCAACTGATTAAGTGTTTGCTCGCGCTCGTCATGTCCACCACCCAGACCGGCCCCGCGATGGCGGCCCACCGCGTCAATTTCATCGATGAAGATGATGCAGGGGGCATGCTTCTTAGCCTGATCGAACATATCCCGTACCCTGGAGGCGCCGACACCAACGAACATCTCAACAAAATCGGAACCCGATATCGTGAAGAACGGTACTTTGGCCTCTCCCGCGATGGCCTTTGCTAAGAGGGTTTTTCCGGTGCCGGGTGCTCCGACCATCAAGACGCCTTGAGGGATCTTGCCGCCCAATTTTTGGAACTTGCCGGGATCGCGCAGGAACTCCACCAACTCAGCAACTTCCTCCTTGGCCTCATCAACACCCGCAACATCGCTGAACGTGGTCTTTACCTGATCTTCTGCCAGCAAGCGCGCCCGGCTTTTGCCGAATGAAAGCGCACCCCGGCCGCCCGCGCCTCCCTGCATTTGACGCATGAAAAAGATCCACACGCCAATTAATAGCAGCATCGGGAACCACGAGATAAAGATCTGCGTGAGCAACCCATGTTGCTCCGGTGCACGGGCCTCGATTGTTACATCATTCGACAACAACACCCCGATCAAGGGAGCATTATCGGTTTCCGGACTGTAGGTTGAGAATGTAGCCCCGTCATCCATCTTGCCATGGATGTTGTTTTCTTCAATTACGACCGACTTGACTCGCCCGCTCTTGACGTCCGAAATAAATTGTGAGTAGGCGATCTGCTGTGTGGCTGCTTTGCGTGGCCCAAAATTATTGAAGACCATCATCAGCACAAGCGCAATGATGACCCACAGGATCAAATTCTTCGCCATGTCATTCAAACTTGCGGCCTCTAAGTTTAGGTAACAATAAATCCTATATGCTATTAACTATACAACATAGGAGCGGGCCAGGACATAGAGCTCGCTAGACAACTGGCGAGATGCTTTGGGCTTTCGAGTGGACACCTTTTTGAAATGCCTCCTTAACCCCTTGACGTACCCAGCAAACTCCTCGCTCTGAAAGCCTTTGACAAGAACGTCGCCTCCTGGTTTCAAGATCTCAATGGCCATGTCCCGGACCGCCTCCAAAAGGCACATCATCCTTGCCTTATCCGTTGCCTTAATCCCACTAATATTGGGGGCCATATCGGATATTACAAGGTCTACCGGGCCGTTGCCTAACGCATGAATGAGATGTTCTCGAACGGCCTCATCAGAAAAATCACCTTGTATAAATAAGACGTTTTCTATCGGCTCCATGGGCAACTGATCGAGCGCAATCACACGACCAGATGCACCTACAATCTGACGGACATACTGCGACCAGGCACCTGGCGATGACCCCAGGTCAACGATACACATTTCTGGACGTAACAACCGATCCCGTTCGTCGATCTCCATGAGCTTGTAGACAGCACGCGACCGATATCCGCTCTCACGAGCCTGTCTGACATAGGGATCCTGAGCATGCTGCTGAAGCCACTGTTTGCTGCCACTGCGCATCGAAATGTGTCTGGCTATTGGTCGACGGGCACGATCGATCCCTGTGCCTCGATTACATCGCGTCCCTCTGCATTAAGCCGTATCAAATGAAATCCGTAGATCACCGTTCAACGTACCGGTCATCTGTAACTAACCACTCGTATTTCATATTCGATTACTCCGCTTGGCGCGTTAACCTCGACCACATCACCCTCCTCCTTACCAATCAGGGCGCGCGCTATCGGTGAACCAATCGATACCAGGCCATCTTCAATCTCCGCCTCGTCCTCTCCTACGATTTGGTAAGTAACCCCCTCGCCCGATTCGATATTTATGAGGCTCACCGTCGAGCCAAACACCACCTTCCCATTCGCGTTAATCTTGGTGACATCAATGATATCCGCGTCGTGTAGCTTGCTCTCAATCGAAGCAATGCGCCCTTCAGCAAAACCCTGTTCCTCACGAGCGGCATGGTACTCCGCGTTTTCACTGAGATCGCCTAAACTCCGCGCATGAGCAATCGCCTTTATGATCCCGGGCCGGACCTTGGTTTTTAGTATATGTAGCTCATCGCGCAGCTTTTGCGCGCCCCTAGTCGTCATCGGTGATTTGACCATGCGGTCATTCCTTATGTAGATCTTGTAATCGGTTCACCTTGTTGGTGTCGCTCTCTTTGAGCGCCATGATCGTCGCTCTAGCACCCGCCATCGTCGTTGTGTAGGTAACCTTATACTGCAGTGCCGCCCGGCGGATCGTGTAAGAATCTCCGATTGCCTGTTTACCTCCCGTTGTATTCACGATCATGCGAATCTCATCATTCTTTATCATGTCTACAATGTGGGGTTGTCCCTCAAGCACCTTATTAACTTGCGTGCATTGTATACCAGCATCCTGCAGCACCTTGGCTGTGCCGCGGGTGGCATACAAATTGAATCCCAACGCCAGCAAGTCCCTGGCGACGTCTTTACTTTCTGGTTTGTCCTTATCACGCACACTGATAAAAATGTTGCCCGAACGAGGCAAGTTTACTCCCGCAGCAAGTTGTGCCTTGGCGAACGCTTCGCCAAAACTTCCGCCGATTCCCATCACCTCACCGGTTGACTTCATCTCCGGACCAAGCAACGGGTCGACACCGGGGAACTTCACGAAGGGAAATACGGCTTCCTTAACAGAATAATAGCGGGGAATGCGCGCCTTCGTCAGCCCCTGTGCCGAGAGCGAGCGGCCCACCATGCAGTAAGTAGCAATGCGTGCCAACGAGAGCCCCGTCGCCTTGGAGACAAAAGGTACCGTCCTAGATGCTCTTGGGTTGACCTCGAGAACATAGATATTGTTCCCTTGGATAGCGAATTGGGCATTCATCAATCCCACTACGTTCAGAGCCTTGGCCAACTTGCAGACCTGCTCTTGCAATCGTTGCTGAATCACTTGCCCAAGACTATGAGGCGGGAGCGAACAGGCCGAATCACCAGAGTGAACGCCTGCCTGTTCGATATGCTCCATGATGCCGCCGATCAGCACGTCCGTGCCATCGGCCACGGCATCAAGTTCTACTTCAATCGCATCGCTCAAAAATCGATCAAGCAGCACCGGGGATTCATTGGACTCAGCAACGGCCCGCATCATATAGGCCCGCAAATCAGCTACGTTATAGACGATCTCCATCGCCCGGCCACCGAGCACATAGGAAGGACGCACGACGAGGGGATAGCCAATCTCCCCGGCTAGCCGTACTGCCTCATCTACATCCCGGGCTGTGCGGTTCGGTGGTTGGCGCAGTTTCAACTGCACAAGCAGCTGCTTGAATCGTTCCCGGTTTTCAGCAAGATCGATTGAATCTGGCGGAGTTCCAATGATAGGCACGCCCGCTGCTTCAAGATCTCGCGCGAGCTTCAGCGGGGTTTGCCCACCATATTGAACAATGACCCCCTGAGGCCGTTCCAGATCAATGATTTCTAGAACATCTTCAAGCGTCAGCGGTTCAAAATACAACCGGTCTGAAGTATCGTAGTCGGTGGAGACTGTCTCCGGATTACAGTTGACCATGATACTTTCGAATCCGGCTTCGCGCGTGGCAAGCGCTGCCTGCACGCAACAGTAGTCAAATTCGATACCTTGGCCGATCCGGTTGGGCCCGCCACCGAGCACCATAATCTTCTTCCGAGAACTCGGCGCAGCCTCACATTCCTCTTCATAGGTGGAATACAGATAAGCCGTACTCGCGGTAAACTCGGCAGCGCACGAATCCACGCGCTTATAAACGGGACGAATTTTTAATTCGTGACGACGCGCTCGAACGCGCTCTTCACTGACTGCGAGCAACTGCGCAAGACGGCGATCAGAGAAGCCCTTTCGCTTCAGCGAACGAAGTCGCCTGGGTTCAAGCGCTTGCATCTTTTCTGCGCGAACGACCTGCTCCTCACGTACCAAATCTTGAATCTGTACGAGGAACCAGCGATCAATGCGAGACAGCTCATAAACCTCGTCGATGGAGAATCCTGTGCGGAACGCGTCTGCGATATACCACAAGCGCTCCGCTCTCGGCACACGAAGTTCCCGTTCCAGTCTCTCTCTGGTCCCATCATCGTCGAGATCCAACCGCTCATTCAGGCCATCAACTCCAGTTTCCAAGCCGCGCAGGGCCTTCTGCAGCGATTCCTGAAACGTACGCCCGATGGCCATGACTTCACCAACTGATTTCATCTGGGTAGTCAGCCGGTCATCTGCTCGGGGAAACTTTTCAAACGTAAAACGCGGCACCTTCACTACTACGTAATCCAATGTCGGCTCAAAAGACGCAGGGGTCGAACCACCGGTGATCTCATTGGATAATTCATCCAAGGTGTACCCCACAGCAAGTTTCGCGGCCACCTTGGCAATCGGGAATCCCGTCGCCTTGGACGCCAAGGCGGATGAACGTGACACGCGCGGGTTCATCTCAATAATGATGATTTCCCCGTCATCGGGATTCACGGCAAACTGGACATTGGAGCCACCTGTATCGACACCGATCTCGCGAAGTACTGCTATCGCAGCGTCGCGCATCAATTGATATTCCTTATCTGTTAGCGTCTGGGCCGGGGCGACCGTGATCGAATCGCCGGTATGCACCCCCATGGGATCGACGTTTTCTATGGAGCAGACGATGATGCAGTTGTCCTTGTGATCACGCACCACCTCCATTTCAAATTCCTTCCAACCAAGCACGGACTGCTCGAGCAAAACCTCGTGGGTGGGTGACGCCTGCAGACCGCGCTCGCAGATCTCGAGAAACTCTTCCCGATTGTAGGCTACGCCACCGCCACTCCCACCGAGGGTAAATGACGGACGAATGATAAGCGGGTAGTCGATTTGATCCTGCAGCTCGCGGGCTTCTTCCAGGCTGTGTGCAAGAGCGGACCGTGCTACGGTCAAGCCAATATTCTGCATGGCCTCGCGGAAGCGTTCGCGGTCTTCAGCCTTATCAATGGACTCCCGCGAGGCACCGATTAACTGCACGTCGTATTCTGCCAGGACACCCTCCCGGGCAAGGTCTAAAGCACAATTCAGTCCTGTCTGGCCGCCCATCGTGGGAAGAAGCGCATGCGGCCGCTCCTTGGCGATGATCTCCCGAACGGTCTGCCAAACCACGGGCTCTATATAAGTGGCATCTGCCATCTCGGGATCGGTCATGATGGTGGCGGGGTTGGAGTTGACGAGAATCACCCGGTAACCTTCTTCACGAAGCGCCTTGCATGCCTGCGCACCGGAATAGTCGAACTCGCACGCCTGGCCAATCACGATGGGACCCGCGCCAATAATAAGGATACTTTCGATGTCTGTGCGTTTAGGCATGGCTTAGCATTAGGGCACGAGCGATTGGATCGCGCACCCTATTCAATCTAACGGCGTTTGGGCCGGTTCTCTAACAGCTCAATAAAGTGGTCAAACAGCACTCGCACGTCATGCGGCCCTGGACTCGCTTCGGGGTGGCCCTGAAAGCCAAATGCCGGATGACGCGTGTGCTGGACACCCTGCAAACTGCCGTCAAACAACGAGCGGTGAGTGGTGCGAAGATGCGTTGGCAGACTGTTCTCATCTACGACAAAGCCGTGATTCTGACTCGTGATCATGACCCTACCGGTCGCAAGCTCCTGAACAGGATGATTTGCCCCATGATGCCCAAACTTCATCTTGACGGTACTCGCACCACTGGCCAGGGATAACAGCTGATGTCCAAGGCAAATGCCGAATATCGGAATGTCCGTCTCCACGAGCTCCTTGATCACTTCGATCGCGTAGTCACAGGGTTCCGGATCACCCGGCCCGTTCGAGAGAAAAACGCCATGCGGACGCATCGCCAAAATTTCCGCGGCCGGCGTCTTGGCAGGAACAACCGTTAGCCGACAGCCGTGGTCCACAAGGATCCGCAGGATGTTCCGCTTCACTCCATAGTCGCAGGCCACCACATGCCACGGGAGGGCTTTGGAATCCCATTCTCGCGCTTCGGGCAAGCCCTTATTCAAGTCCCAGCTGCCTTGAGTCCACTCGTAAGGCGCTTTCACAGTCACCACTTTGGCGAGGTCCATGCCCTTTAACCCGGCAAAGGACTGGGCCGCCTTGGTGGCAGCCGCTTCATCGATAGGTTCAGCCGCGACGATACAGCCTCGCTGCGAACCTTTGTCGCGAAGGATGCGTGTCAACCGGCGCGTATCGATATCGGCGATCCCGACTACCTGATTTTCCCTCAAATAATCCTGCAGTGAATCCTGGGCGCGCCAGCTACTCATAGTTAGCGGGAGATCACGGATCACCAAGCCGCTAGCGTAGATCTTTGGCGACTCCTCATCCTCAACATTGGCTCCCACATTACCAATGTGCGGGTAGGTCAGCATGATAATCTGCTTGTAATACGACGGATCGGTTAAAATTTCCTGGTAGCCAGTCATGGCGGTATTGAACACCACTTCACCCACGGTCTCACCGGGAACACCGACCGATGTGCCGTGAAACAAACTGCCATCCTCAAGCGCCAACAAGGCCGGGAAATTCAAGTTAACCTCCGCGCCAGATGTGCAAAGCGGGAGAAACCACACGGTTACTCCCGCCAAATAAGATTTGATAAATTCTACTTAAATCTATCAACAAGTGTCTATTAGGGCAGCGTATCTACCATGGCAACCCCTCATCCCAAGCTAGCAGCCGAGGCACAAACCCTTTGTGCGCTTGCCGAGATCCCTAAGAACAGAGCCAAGGGCTTCACCATTTCGGCGGGCCGTGATGCACTCGACCTGTTTGTTGTGCGCAAAGGTTACGACGTATACGGGTATGTCAACACCTGCCCGCATACTGGCACATCACTGGACTGGGTGCCGGACCAGTTCCTTGACGAGACGGGCAATCTGCTTCAATGCGCAACCCACGGGGCGCTATTTCGCATTGAGGACGGGTTCTGTGTGGCCGGTCCTTGCACCGGAGCCAGCCTAACGCAGTAAAGGTGCGGGTCACCGACGTTATGGTAGAACTACTCGGGCGTGTTGAGACGCATCTGAACTAGCGTAAATCAAGCACCTGCAGCATATCAAACAGTCCTTTATCATGTTGCATTAACCACCGGGCTGCACGGATGGCCCCATTGGCGAAGGTCTTGCGACTCGATGCCCTGTGGGTGATCTCCACGCGCTCACCCGTACCTGCAAACATCACTGTATGCTCACCCACCGTATCCCCAGCTCGAATGGTTTCAAAACCAATCGTCTTCTTGTCGCGCTCCCCTAGGGTACCGTGACGCCCAAAGATCGCACATTCCGCGAGGTCCCGACCTAGGACAGCTGCAACAATCTCACCCATACGCAATGCAGTCCCAGATGGGGCATCGACCTTGTTACGATGGTGGGCTTCGATCACTTCTATATCAACATCATCGCCGAGAACGCGAGCGGCAGTTTCGAGTAATTTGAAACAAAGGTTTACACCGACACTCATATTGGGGGCGAATACGATGGGGATATGCGCCGCACCGGCTTCGATGACAGCCTTCTGTTCAGCTGAAAATCCCGTAGTGCCAATCACCATTCCCCGGCCTGCTTTGCGACAACCATCAACTTTCTCCAGCGTCGCGGAGGGCTCCGTGAAGTCAATCAACACATCAAATTGATCGATAACGTCCGCGAGCCTGTCGACAACGGACACACCCATCGAGCCTGCGCCGATAAGCTCTCCGGTATCGGTCCCAATGGCCGGATCCCCCCGACGCTCGACGGCCGCCGTCAGTGTGACGCCCTGCGTTTCCTTACAGACAGCGATCAGCGTGCGCCCCATACGCCCCGCCGCGCCGCTGATGGCAATTTTGACCGCTGTCATGAACTCCCCCGGTTATAAGCTTTTATCTTCAAAGAATTTTTTGACGCCGTCGAGCCATGACGATGCCTTAGGACTGTGGCGTTTGCCGTCACTAGTCATTGACTTTTCGAGCTCCTTCAAAAGCTCCTTCTGTTTGCGATCGAGGTTGACGGGCGTTTCAACAATACCCCGGCAGAACAGATCCCCGACTGTATTGCTACGTACCGATTTGACGCCTTTCCCACGTAGGCGAAAGACCTTTCCTGATTGTGTTTCCGGTGGGACTTTTAGCGACACGCGTCCATCTAATGTCGGTACCTCGAGTTCTCCACCCAGCGCCACCGTGATGATACTAATAGGGATCTCACAGTAGAGATCATTCTGCTCCCGCGTAAAAATTTCGTGTACCTTAACATGGACATGCACGTAGAGGTCCCCTGGGGGCCCACCCTGCTCACCTGCCTCGCCTTCGCCTGCCAAGCGGATACGGTCACCTTTATCCACCCCCGGGGGAACCTTAACCGATATAGTCTTGCGATCCCTAACACGCCCTTGCCCATGGCATGGGGTACACGGATCCGCAATATACTTGCCTGTCCCACGACATTTTGGGCACGCCTGTTGGACGGAAAAAAACCCCTGCTGCAGACGTACCTGCCCATGGCCCCCACAGGTTGAGCAAGTGGCCGGCGTGCCGCCGTCTCGGACACCACTACCTCGGCAGGATTCACACTTGGCCAGTTTAGGAACACGGATCTTAACAGTGTCGCCAAAGACAGCCTCTTCTAAGGTTAATTCGAGGTTATAGCGAAGATCCGCCCCGCGAAAGACGCGTGTGCTGGCCCGTCCTCCAGTGCCGAAGATATCGCCAAACACAGTATCAAAGATATCGCTGAAACTGCTTGCGCCAAAGCCGTCAGCGCCCGCGTTTGCAAAGGGGTCAACTCCAGTATGACCAAACTGGTCATACGCAGCGCGCTTACTGGGATCAGACAAGACCTCATAGGCCTCCTTGGCCGCCTTGAAGCGCGTCTCTGCCTGCTCATCGGGATTGCGGTCCGGATGATATTTCATGGCGAGGCGTCGGTAGGCCTTCTTGATCTCTGCCTCATTGGCGTCGCGTGACACACCCAGAGTTTCGTAGTAGTCGCCTTCTGCCATATTAAGTCTTCAATGACAAATGAGCCCGGATAGATAACAGATCACTTTACAAGTGTCCTGCCTCATCCGGGCCTATGTTGTAGTCCCCTAGCTAATGGTGTCTTGCCGAACAAGACACCCCTTAGTCACTTCTTGTCTTCATCGACTTCCTCAAACTCGGCATCGACCACATGCTCATCAGATGTAGCGGCACCATTGCTCTGCGATCCGGTGCTTGCGCCCTCCGCGGCTTTCGCATCTTCTGTGGTTTGCTTATAGGCCCGCTCGGCGATCTTGCCGGAGAGTTCCGCTAGTTTCTTTGTCTTTTCCTCGATTTCCGACTTGTCATCACCCTTCAATAGTTCCTTCAGCTCACCCATGGCAACCTCGATATCCGTCTTCTCCTGCGCCTCAACCTTGTCACCTAACTCCTCTAGGGATTTGCTCGTCGCGTGGATCAGAGCATCAGCCTGGTTGCGGGCATCCACTACCTCGTGGAACTTGCGATCCTCTTCGGCATGCACTTCGGCGTCCTTTACCATGCGGTCGATTTCCGCCTCGGCGAGACCACTCGAAGCCTTGATGACAATGGACTGCTCTTTGCCAGTTGCCTTATCCTTTGCGGAAACATTAAGTATGCCGTTGGCGTCGATGTCGAATGTCACATCGATCTGGGGCATCCCCCTTGGTGCCACCGGAATATCCGTGAGATCGAAACGCCCGAGTGCCTTATTAGCCGAGGCCATCTCCCGCTCTCCCTGCAAGACATGCACAGTAACGGCTGTTTGATTATCCTCCGCCGTTGAAAACACCTGATTCGCTTTAGTTGGAATCGTGGTGTTCTTCTCGATGAGCTTGGTCATTACGCCACCCAAGGTCTCAATTCCCAGTGACAGCGGCGTCACGTCGAGCAGCAGGACATCCTTGACGTCTCCACCAAGGACACCCGCTTGGAAAGCGGCACCAACTGCCACGGCCTCGTCCGGGTTCACATCCTTGCGAGGCTCCTTACCAAATACCTCTTTGACAACCTCCTGTACTTTAGGCATGCGCGTTTGACCGCCCACCAAAATCACGTCGCGGATATCGGACGGTTTGAGCCCGGCATCTTTCAGCGCAACTTCGCAGGGTGTGACCGTGCGCTCAATGAGATCCTCCACCAAAGATTCCAACTTCGCTCGCGTCAATTTGATATTGAGGTGCTTGGGACCGCTGGCATCGGCCGTAATATACGGCAGGTTGACATCAGTCTGCTGCGATGAGGAGAGTTCGATCTTCGCCTTCTCAGCCGCTTCCTTCAGGCGCTGCAAGGCCAGCGGATCATTATGGAGGTCAACGCCTTGATCCTTTTTATATTCATCACAGAGATAATCCATGACTCGAAGATCAAAGTCTTCGCCTCCAAGGAACGTATCCCCGTTGGTAGACAATACCTCGAACTGGTGTTCGCCTTCGACCTCCGCCATTTCGATGATCGAGATATCGAACGTGCCACCACCAAGGTCGTAGACAGCGATCTTGGCGTCACCACGCTTCTTCTCCATACCATATGCCAGCGCCGCCGCCGTCGGTTCATTGATGATGCGCTTAACCTCAAGCCCGGCAATACGGCCCGCGTCCTTGGTCGCTTGGCGCTGAGAATCGTTGAAGTAGGCAGGTACTGTAATAACCGCCTCAGTGATCTTTTCCCCTAAATAATCTTCCGCGGTTTTCTTCATTTTCATCAATACCCGCGCGGCGATCTCGGGGGGAGCCATCTTCTTACCCTTCGCCTCCACCCAGGCACCCCCGTTATCTGCGGCGACAATCTTATACGGCACCATATCGATATCACGCTTGACCACGTCGTCCTCGTATCGACGACCGATCAGGCGCTTAATGGCATACAAGGTATTGTCCGGATTTGTCACTGCTTGGCGTTTGGCCGCCTGCCCCACCAACACCTGGTCATCGGCACTAAACGCGACCACCGAAGGCGTGGTGCGGGACCCTTCGCTGTTTTCAATTACCTTGGGCTTACCACCCTCCAGCACCGCGACGACTGAGTTAGTGGTTCCCAGATCAATTCCAATTATCTTTCCCATATCGAATACCTCAAGTCAGACCCTACGGCCTGCTTTATCGTGAACTCTGGACTACAAAGCTTCTTAGGAATATTGGGCCGCCTCGAGCGATTTCAAGCCTCTGGTCAGGTCCCTTTGGGTCCCGTGGCGACGATCACCATGGCCGGTCGGAGCAGCCGGTCCTGCAACAGATATCCCTTTTGAATCACTGTCATTACCGTACCGGGCTCGGCCTCCTGAGTCTCCTGCATCGACACGGCTTCATGCAGGTCCGGGTTGAACCGTTCACCCTCTGGGTCCACGATCGTGACGCCAAACTTCTCCAGTGCGCTCTCGAACATCTTTAGGGTGAGCACCATCCCCTCACTCAGACTGGCAACATCTGAAGCATTTTCGGACGCCGATATACCGAGCTCAACGCTGTCCTTCACCGGCAAAAGTTCCGTAATAAATGATTCAAGGGCATATTTATGGGCATTGGCAACGTCACGGGCCGTCCGCTTGCGCAAGTTTTCGAGATCTGCCTTCGCCCGAAGTAATTTGTTCCAGTGTTCATCGGCCTTCTGCTGGGCCTCTTCGAGCAGCTGGGCGAGCTCATCGGCCGACCGCCCCGAGGCTGGTGTTCTGGACACCTGAGGCGCTTGCCCCTTATCCGTATCGGCCGCAGCGAGCTCTGCATCATCGCTCACCGGTGCCGTGTCACTGGTCCGGTTCAAAACTTGTTCTTCACCCCCGTCGCGACGGGGATACCTGCGCTTTCTTGTCATAAGCACTCTCCGAGAGGACGTAATCCGCGTGCGGGAACATAACCAAATGCTGCCTTGGCGCGGTGATTGACATGAATTTTGGGACTAATGCCTCGATTTCAAGGCAGCGCCAAGCATCTTCGCTGTGACATCAACGATAGGAATAACCCGCTCATAGGCCATCCGGGTTGGGCCTATAACCCCCAACACGCCAACCACTTGACCCTCCACCTCGTACGGCGACGTAACGACGCTACACTCATCAAGGACTTCGTAGCCGGATTCCTCTCCAATAAAAATTTGCAGGCCCGGAGCCTGGATCGCCTGATCTAATAAATGAAGAATGTCACGCTTTTGATTAAAGGCCTCGAACAGCTTCCTAAGCGTCTCAACGTTTGACAACTCGGCAAACTCCATCAGGTTCGTCTGACCTGCCAGGACATAATCATGCTTGCTATCGCTAGCTACCGAGGCTTTCTCCGCCATTGCGATGACCGCCTGCATCATCCGATTCACGTCGGCATGTACTTCTTGCATCTCCTTCACGATAGCAGCGCGAACAGACTTCAGATCCTTGCCGGCAAGTGACCGATTCACATAGTTGGCGGCCTCCTGCAACTCGGATGGCGAATAGCGGTGCGCCGTATGAATAATACGATTCTGAACCTCGTGCTCATTGAGAACCAGAATAACGAGAACTTGATTTCCCGAAAGCCGCATAAACTCAACCTGGCTCAACGCATGCTGTTCAGCACGTGGCAACATGACGACACCTGCCAGGTGGGTGATGTTAGACAGCATGGTTGAAGTCTTTTGCAACAGGCCATCCACGTCCTGCTCACTGTCGAGCTCACTCGATATCTTATTAACCTCGCGCGCGTTCAACGCCTTTAATATCAACAGTGTGTCAACAAACAGGCGATACCCCTGCACCGTGGGCACACGTCCCGCGGACGTGTGCGGGGAACGAACCAGTCCCAATGCTTCCAGGTCTGCCATGACGTTGCGCACTGTCGCAGGACTGACATCGAGCCCCGCATCGCGCGCCAGCGTTCGGGAACCAACTGGTTGGCCATCGATAATAAAATGCTCCACCAGCGCCTTAAACAACTGCAAAGCACGGTCATTCAATACAGAGTCTTTTTTTGCGCGAGCCATAGGTGGGTTTCAACATGTTTCAATTTGATGGGGGTAAAAATTTAGCACTCTAGGCATGAGAGTGCAAAAAGACGTGTTGGCGGCAATCACCGGACATGCTAAGTTTGCGTGACCATCAAGGGAGCAACCAGGTGCAGAAGTTCAAGCGTATCGGGGTGATCGCTAAGGGCGGGGCCACTGAGATCGGGGATACATTGAGTTCCCTCAGCGACTACCTGAAGAGCCGAGGGATCCGGATTGTCACCGATTCGAACTGTGCTGATCTGCTCCCGGATGTCGGTGTTGAAATCGTGGATCGCGATGACGTGGGTGGTAGATGCGACCTCGCCATCGCCATCGGCGGAGATGGAACTATGCTCAATGCCGCTCGCCTGCTTTCTAATCACGACGTCCCGTTGCTGGGCATCAACATTGGCCGGCTGGGCTTCCTTGCTGACGTTTCACCCGATGCGATCAAGGAAACACTTGACCGCATTCTTGACGGCGAATTCGTAGAGGACAGGCGATTTCTGCTGCAAAGTCGGGTCCTTCGCGGAGGTCAATCTGTCATGGAAAGCGACGCGTTGAATGATGTCGTTATTCACAAACGCAATGTTGCCCGGCTGGTCGAGTTTGAAACCTATATTAATGATACCTTCGTTCATAGCCAGCGCTCCGATGGCATGATCGTTTCCACACCGACCGGCTCAACCGCGTATGCCCTATCGGGCGGAGGACCTTTATTACATCCCGACCTCGATGCGATAGTGCTGGTGCCGATTTGCCCGCACGCCCTCAGCAATCGCCCCATCGTCATTGATGGCGAGAGCCGTATCGAGATTGTTGTGGGCAGCCGAGAAGTCGACCATGCAAGGCTCACCTGTGACGGTGAAATGGCTCATGAGCTCCTACCCGGTGACCACATCCTGATTCAAAAAAAAGCAAAGCCGATCAGACTGATCCATCCAGCCGGACACGATCATTACGCCATCCTGCGCGCGAAGCTCCAATGGGGCCGGGAACTATGTTAAGACAGTTCCACATTCGTGATTTTGCCGTCATTGAGCAACTGGAACTAGGACTTGAACACGGTTTGACGGTGTTTACCGGCGAGACGGGGGCTGGGAAATCGATCCTCGTGGATGCCCTTGGTTTGGTGCTGGGGGATCGGGCCGATAGCACCGTCGTACGTAGCGGCTCTCTGCGTGCCGAAATCACGGCTGTTTTTGGAATCGACGGCTATACGGATGTCTGCAAATTGCTCCAGGAACATGGTCTTGAAGGTGAGAACAATGAATGTATCGTCCGACGGCTCATTGGCAATGACGGACGCTCGCGCGCATTCATCAACGGTAGCCCAACACCTGTACAACTACTACGGGAACTCGGCATCCGGCTGGTGGACATACACGGACAGCTGGACCATCAGTCCCTTACCAGACGCGACGTCCAGCGGGCGATACTGGACGACTTTGCAAAACACGGCGAACAGGTGGAAAAGGTTGCCAACGCGTATGGCGAGTGGCGGGAGGCCCGAGATGCGCTCGCAGCACTTCAAGGTTCTGACCGAGACCGTGGTGCGCAGGTCGCACTCTTGCGCTACCAGATCCAGGAGTTGGATGCATTGCGGCTCGATCCATCCGAACTCAAAGCCCTTGAAGAGGAACACGCACGACTTGCCAACCTCGGCCGCATCCTGGAGGGATGTCAGGCTGCACTCAGCGCCACTGCTGAGGCCGACGGGTCGGCAGTTAGCAGATTACAGAGAGCAGCCAAGCAGCTAAGCGAGCTACAGACATTCGACGAGGCCTTGAGGCCGACCACCGAGCTACTCGAGAGTGCCGCTATTCAGGTGGACGAGGCAGCCATGGCGCTTAGGCACTACCTGGACAAACTTGAAATGGACCCGAACCGCCTCAGATGGGTGGAAGACCGACTCAGCGCACTCCTCGACATGGCGCGAAAGCATCAAATCCCCGCCGAACAACTTTCAGGTCAGCTTTCAAAGCTGAAGGCTGAACTCCAGTCACTCGAACGTAGTGAAGAACGCTTCGAGGAACTCAAGGCCCAACAGGAAGAATGCCGCGGACGCTATTTCCGGGAGGCAAAGGCACTACACGAGAGCCGAAGGCGAGCGGCGGATCAGCTGGCGGGGACGATCGGCAAGAATATACAAAAGCTTGGCATGCCGGGCGGACAGTTCACCGTCGAGGTGCGCACCACCCAGCGCCAGGATCCCACGCCCAATGGCATCGATCATGTGGAATATTTCGTCACCACTAATCCCGGACAAGCATTACGTCCATTAAGCAAGGTCGCCTCTGGTGGAGAACTCTCGCGAATAAGCCTCGCAATTCAGGTTATCAGCGCCAAGGGACGGGGGGTGCCGACCCTCGTCTTTGATGAAATTGACGCCGGCATCGGTGGCCGGGTGGCGGAGATCGTTGGGCAACAATTGCGGACACTAACGGATGACCGACAGGTTCTGTGCGTTACCCACCTGCCCCAGGTGGCATCACAGAGTCACCATCACGTTCGGGTTACAAAGCTAGCGCGAGGCAACCAGACACGCACCGAGATTACTGTCCTCAATGGCTATGAACGCGTTAAGGAGATTGCACGCATGCTCGGTGGAATCAAAATCACCGAGCAGACCATCGAGCACGCACGCGAAATGCTGGAACATGGGATGAACGCTTGATCAAGGTCGACACGGCAGAGTCGTCTGCAAAAGCAATCTTGCGGCTATTGTTTTGAACAACTCGGGTCTTTGCACCGACCATAAAGGATTAAGGAATGGTCTTCGATATCAAATCCATTCTGCTCCGCCATAACCCGTTGCCGCTCCTCGATGATATCATCGACAAATTCAACTATTTTTCCGCACTGTATGCACATGATGTGATCGTGGTGGGGGCCCTGTTTCAACTCAAAGACCGAATGGCCGCCTTCGAAATGATGACGCGTTACTAGACTAGCGGCTTCGAACTGCGTCAAGACCCGATAGATTGTGGCTAGACCCACATCCTCGCCTGCTTCCATCAAGGCCTTATAAACATCCTCCGCGCTCATGTGACGCTGCTTACTGGTTTCCAGCATCTGTAGTATACGGATGCGTGGCAGCGTTGCTTTCAGGCCGGCTTTCTTAAGATCCTGAGTCTCCATTGCACTTTTCGCAAGCGTCACAAGGAAGGTGTAAACCGGGCGAGGTCAATAAGTGGATAAACTGAAACGATTCCGGCAACAGTATACTCGAACAACGGGGTCTTGTCGCCGGCCCTTCGTCCATGCTTTCCGGCGAACGTTGAGATAGAATTTAAAGTCATATTGAGAGCCCGGGCTTCCATGCGTATCCAGTCACTTACCTTAGTCATCGTTGCGGCACTGATTTTATCTTCAGGTTGTTCCCATGAGCCTAAATGGCGCACTAAAATTCCCTTTGTCTACAAGGTCGACGTCCAGCAGGGTAACGTCGTTACCCAAGATATGCTGGCCAGATTGCAGCCCGGCATGGACAAAAGCCAAGTTAGCTTCATTATGGGCACACCATTGCTTATCGATGTATTCCACAATGATCGCTGGGACTACTATTACAGCTACCAGAAAGGTGGTAAGAGGCGCGAGCAAAGACGCGTCACACTGATTTTTGAAGATGACAAACTCATTGCCGTCGAAGGGGATGTGAAAGTCGCATTGGAACCACTGAAACCAGCCGAGCCTACCGAGACCACGGTCGTCGTTCCGCTGGAGCGAAGTAAAACGGGCCTGTTTAGTGGCCTGCTGCATACGTTTGGATTGGGGGAAGAAGGCCCGCCCCCGACGCAAGCTGAGCGCGAGGCCATGGAAGCAGAACTGAGCGAGCACGACAAAGAACTACTTAAGCAAGAACAAATAGACGCGGAAGAATCGGACCCATCGGCGCCAGTGATCCCCGGAGCCGAAGGTTTATAGTCTCGCGTTAGGCAAGCCGTAGTCCACGATGCACAGGTGACTTAACAAAGAAACAGGAATAGCATGACAACCAGCATGGGGGCCCCTGATAAACGTCTGCTCGCCTACCTCGCGCTCTTGCCCTGGCTTGTCCTGTCAGCCTGCGCCATCGGGCCATCACGCATTCCATCCGACCGGTTCAACTACAACGAGGCGATCGCGCGCTCGTCCAATGAGCAAATGTTGCTGAATCTCGTTCGCCTGCGCTACCGCGACACGCCCATCTTTCTCGCTGTCGCTTCCGTACTTCAGCAGTATGTTGTTACGGGCGCCGTGGCCGTGAGTGGCGGAACCGGTAACTTAAACGGCTTTCCCGCGGACTCTATCGGCGGCAGTGCCAATCTGCGCTATATTGAGCGACCGACCATTACTTATGCACCCCTCACCGGGGATAAATTCGCTCAGCAGCTGCTGACCCCAATACCCTCCGAGCTGCTATTTTCTCTCGTGCAGTCCGGCTGGCCCCCCGACCTGCTGATCGTGATGGGCGTCCAGCGCATTAATCACGTGGAGAATGTGCCATTTTTCCTGGAGTCATTGCCGGAGGATCGTGAGCGCGAGCGCAGCTTTCGACATGTCGTGCAACTCTTTATAGAACTCGCGCAGCGCGGGGCTATGGAGCTGCAGCAGGGGACGTCCGAACACCCGAATACGCCGGCCCCACGCTACCTCGTATTCGAGGAGAACCCCGACCCCGGGACCCAGGCCCTCATCGATGAGTTAAAGGAATCACTGCACCTCGATCAAGGGCGCTCCAGGTTCCTGGTTACAAACCACCTGCTTGGACGCAACCCCGACGAAATCACAATACGGTTACGCTCGGTCCTTGCCCTCATGGGCTTCCTCTCGCGAGGCGTCGAGATCCCGGCAGCGCATATTGAAGAAGGTCGTGCCACAGCGAATGAACAGCTCGGCGAGACAGAGAGTCCCTCGCTACTGGTTCCGCTGCGGATCCACTCAAGTACCGAGCGGCCCGCGGACTCCTTCACTGCGGTCCAGTATCAGGGTTACTGGTTCTCCATCGCCCACTCGGACCTAACCAGCAAGGAGGCATTCACGCTGGTGACCTATCTCTTCCAGATGCAGGCGCCCCACGCACCAACGCTGGGGCCGCTGTTGACCGTCCCGACGGGCTAAGGCTTATTTGGAGCCCTTTTTTTCGCCTCTGCCGCGCGGCGCCTGCGCGCTTCCTTGGGATCGGCGATCAAGGGTCGGTAGATTTCCACGCGATCACCTTGCTTTAACACATAATCCGGCTCCCTGACCTTGCCGAACACGCCCACTTTATTCTTAAGCAAGTTGATGTCGGGATAACGCTTCAACATGCCGGAGAGCATGATGGCTTCGCCTAAGGTGGTGCCGAGGGGGACATGCAAGGGCAATATGATCTGTTCAGCGGCAAGCGCGTAGGCGACTTCCACTTGTATGTTTTTAACGTTCCCCATACAGATCGACAGCGCGTTGCTGAAATGCGCGTATCAGCGAGTTCAAGATTCGGATAAAGATCGGACCAAAGGCGACACTGATGATCCGGTTCGCGAATTCGAAATCCATTTCAAGCGAAACCTCACATCTGCGCGCATCTAACGGGTCGAAACGCCAACTCCCGGTCAAGTGTTTGAACGGGCCTTCGATCAGGTGCATCTCAATGGACCGGCCGCGCTTCAAAGTATTGGCCGTAGTAAATGACTGCTTAATCTTGCCCTCGGCGAGCACGATACGGGCACTTAAGGTGTTTTCATTCCGGGACACTATGTCCGCAGCGGTGCACCAGGGAAGGAACTGGGGGTACGCCTCGACATCGTTGACGAGGTCATACATCTCCTCGGCACTGTAGCGCACCTGCGTTGTTGATCTGAAGTGTCGCAACGAATAGATGTTTTTACGTGGGATCGAGTACCCCAAGCACATGCAAAAAGACAAGTATCAGGCCGACCGGTGTAATGTAGCGCACCAGGATACGCCAGGTTTGGTAGGCAAAACCCTGTCCAAGCCCGAGCTCGTTCACACTGGCCGCACGGGACAGCCGCCAGCCTGCGAATAGGGCGATCAAAAAGCCCCCTACAGGCAGCATGATGTTGGCCGTGACATACTCCAGGAGTCCGAAAAAGGTCTTACCGAAGAGCGTGGCGTCTGACCAGATGTTGAGGGAAAAGAGCGCGCCAAGCCCAAGAATCCACACGACCCCACACGCCAGAATGCTCGCATGCACCCGCGTCATGCTCCGGTTCTCCACCAGCCAGGCCACAACCGGCTCAAGTAACGAGATCGCGGATGTCCAGGCGGCTACCATCAACAGGAGAAAAAACAGGCAGCCAAAAAATGCGCCCCCTGGCATATGCCCAAAGGCGAGGGGCAGTGTCTTGAAGATCAAGCCCGATCCCTCCTGCGGTTGTAGTCCGTAGGCAAAGACGATCGGGAAAATGGCGAGCCCGGCGAGTATTGCGACCAGAGTATCTGCGAAGGCAACGATGATAGCCATTCTCGGGATCGATTCCGTGTGGGAAAGATAGGATCCGTAAATCATGATGGCACCCATGCCGAGGCTCAAGCTGAAAAACGCCTGCCCCATGGCACTCATGACACCGCCCGCACTGAGGCTGCTGAAATCGGGCTTAAAGAGATAACGAACAGCCTCCTGGAAGCTCCCGGTCCCCATAGCGTATCCGACCAATACCAATAACAGGAGAAATAATGCCGGCATCAACCATCGCACGGCCTTTTCCAATCCACTCTTCACGCCCCGGGCAACCACCATCGTGGTCATGGCCATGAAGATCGTGTGCCACGCAAGTAAACGTTCCGGATCGGAAACGAGATCGGAAAACACGGTGCTCACATTCTCCGCTGTCATCCCTGAAAAAATCCCGGCACCCGAACGAAACACATAGGCCAGTGTCCATCCAGCAACGACACTATAGAACGACAGGATCAGAAAACCAGCGAGCATTCCAAGCCAGCCAATCACCTGCCAATATCGGCTGAGCCCCTCGTCATGTGCCAAGGCGAGCATCGTATTGATCGGGCTCATTCTGCCCCGACGGCCCAACATGATCTCCGCAATCATGACGGGGATACCGATGACTGCAACGCAGAACAAATAAATCAAAACAAACGCGCCGCCGCCGTTTTCACCGGTGAGATAAGGGAAACGCCAGATGTTACCGAGTCCGACAGCAGATCCGGTCGCAGCCAGGATAAATGCCCAGCGCGAGGACCACTCCCCATGAATGGATTTCCGTTTTCGTGCCATCTTTTCTGGCCCGTACAAAAAACCTGCGCAATTGTGAGGGAAATTGCATGCACACTCAACCAACGCAGTAAATCAGAACTGGTATAATCGACAAGCTTTGAAGGGCACGATCATCTGGCCCATATTTCAACCACGACTTTTCACCCCCCACTTGCAAATACTTCATAATGTCGGAAAAGAAAAAAGAAAAGCGTGGCACGAGCACCATCGCATTAAACAAAAAGGCACGGCACGATTATTTTATCGAGGATCGCTTTGAAGCCGGGCTTGCACTGGAGGGATGGGAAGTCAAGGCGCTCCGAGCAGGACGCGTGCAATTACGTGATGGCTACGTTCTGCTGAAGGACGGTGAGGCTTGGCTGATCGGCGCACTGATTACGCCGCTACCCAGCGCCGCAACCCATACGCATCCCGATCCCCGGCGTACCCGAAAGCTGCTACTGCAGCGCAAAGAGATCGCAAGACTGATCGGTGCGGTAGACCGCAAAGGCTACACCGTTGTGCCGACCGCCATGTATTGGAAAGGTGGCCGGGCAAAGCTCGAGATTGGGCTCGCGAAAGGGAAAAAAGCCTACGACAAACGCGCCGCCATTAAGGAGCGGGAATGGGAGCGCCAGAAGCAACGGCTCCTCAAATACTCATAGCGTGAGTTCCCGAGACACAGGACCGTGGCTCAAAAAATCCCGGTAGCTCAGCAACTTATCATCATTTATACTATCTTATATGCAAGGGGGCGACTGGCTTCGACGTGGGTCACGAAACCCAAGGTGCATGCCGAGGAGCAGACTACCTCGTTAATCCATCTGCAAACTTGATAGTTGCCAACGAAGACAACTACGCTCTAGCTGCTTAACCCAGCTAGCCTCTGACTGAGTCCGTGCTTGTGCGCTCAACTCGGGGGACGATTCTCGCAAGCTCGCGATGAAGCCGGCCCGAGGCAGATTCGTTAAAACCTTCCGGGATCGCCGTCTGTCTTTCCTGCCGCTCGGGTAGCAGGCGGTTAAATTAAAGAGCCGGCTAAGCATGTAGTGCCGAAGGCGTAGTACTTGCGGACGCGGGTTCGATTCCCGCCGCCTCCACCAAACTCTGTTTTTCCTGCCGATCGAGCTGTAACAGCTTGAAAGGCAGGGAAAACTTGGTGGTTCCAAAACCTTCGCTGACGGAGTACTCAATCGGTCCCGTAAACATCAGTGACTGAATGATTCGTCGTTGCTCTAAATTTCCGTTATTCCATAGTTGATGCGGCCGACCCAGGAAGTCGAAGACTCGTTGCAACGCGGTTCCAAATTCTTCGTCGCCTGGCGCGTTACGTTCCGCTGCTGCAGACTCCTGCCGCTTCTCTGACTCCAATGCGTCAATACGCGCCTCCAGGCGCTTCATGACAGATGCACTACTCGAGCTTACGAGTTGGTCCAAAAGGCGATCGATATTCGCGTCAATCGCTATACATGCCTGCCTCGCACTTTTTCTGCGGACGGCCAAGCTATTCTCTCGTTCTGCCCAGACCTCTTCAGTAACACGTTTCGCCAGCCTAACTACGCCGGGTTTTGGGCAAACGGACTGCAAAAAATGCGAAAAATCGGTTTCGAGGCGCTTTTTGGGGATGCTTTTCTTTTCTTCGGGGCAGAATTTCGTGTTGGGACAACGATAGTACGGATACTTTTTCGTCCTTCCTGTGCTCCATGACCCCGTCAGCGGCGTACCACAACCACCGCAGAGAACGTGGTTTCGCAAGGGGAAATCATGCGCGAGGTTGCTCTTGGTGGGCGCACGACGCCTCCCAGCAAGCCGTTTCTGGACCTTCTCAAATACTGCGCGAGAGATCAGAGGCTCATGATGACCCACCCGCTCGCAAATGCCCCAACGCTCGTATTCGATTGCACCCGCATAGATCCGCCTTGTAAGAATACGCTTTGCCTCCTCGACAGTCGGGATCATGGTCTTCATCGACCGATTCCGAAGACCACCATCCGCTAGGAAAGCCCTAGCATCCGATTGCGTCAGCAATTCGCCCGTGGAGAACTTGGTGAATAGTTCGGAAATTAGAATGGCATTCGGCTTATCAGGTACTAGCAACTTGCCGTGCCCCGAAATTTTCTTGTATCGATAGCCGCGTGGCGGTGCGAAAACCCAGTAACCAGCCTCTAGACGGGCCTTTTGCCTGGATATAACTCGCTCCCGATTCTTAAGTCGCTCAAATTCTCCGGTGGCGACAACGATCGTCTCAAAGTACTGACTTTCAGGGGTATCTTCAAAATTGAAGTTCACACACGCCAACTTGCTGCCCGCCCCCTGAATAGCGAGCTTAAGAGCCCGTGAGAGTGCGACGTCTCGTGCAAGCCTATTCAGATCGTCGATGATTACAACGTAACCACGCTTCCTTTCTTCGAGATAGCTAGTCAGCGCGTAGAAAGCAGGTCTGTGTTCCGTACCGCCAGAGATCGCCTCGTCTCGAAAGACGTTTTCTACGAATAGACCGTGCTCTTTCGCGTAGTCGCGGCACCTGGCTTCCTGGCCGTCCAGCCCGTGTCCGTGTCTCACTTGTTTGTCAGACGAGACACGGCAATAAATCACTGCTTTATTGAAAGCGTCCATCAATTGAGATCACCGCGAAACGAACCCATTTATTGCCGATTTGCACAGGTTGCAGACAGTTCCTTATTTAGCTTCAAGAATCGATTCTCGAGCGATACCTCGTAACGTTCATATAGGTCCATCACTCTTTCGATTTGCCCGGTAGTAATTGCCGGTTGATAACCCGGCGCAACGATTTCTCTTTCGCCAGGAAATTCAAATACAGGTTTTGATACCTCAGGATCATCGATTTGTAGCAAAAACTCGTTCACGGCAAACGACATCCGTCGCATCTGCAAGACGCAGAGCGCGATGCGCTCCACCAATACTTTCTGAACAAATCCCGCAGGCTCGTACTCCTCCGACAATTCGTCGCAGATAATTTTGTATGCAGGCAGCTCACCCTCCAAAATCCTATTCGACAGTCCGCCATGCTTGCAGGCATTCATTCGGGAAACCATCTTGCCGGGCACTGTCTTCACACCGCCCTTTTTCGCATTCCGACGATTCGCCTCTAGTTGTTTGGTAGACACTCGATCATTGCCGGTCATTTGTATCTACCTCCCTCGTCAGCTCATTCAAAATATTCGTCGCAATGGCAATCAACGTATTGCGAATCTGCTCAATCTCAGCGTCTGACAAATCGCAGTCACCGAGCAGCTTCCTGCATTCCTTCACATCTGGGCCCATACCGAACTCCGGGTATGAATCCAGCTCTGAGGATTTCAGTAGCCAGACGAATGGTTATCGATGATTGGGGGGTTCCCATATCGTTTTAAGCCTTTATCGACTCTATAACTTCTGTTAGAACGGCCTTACCTTTCTGGACTTTCACTGTGAACTCACCGAACTCCATACTCCGCGCCAGCTGGTCAAGCTTGGACGCGGCCCTGCCTTTTCTTGATCTACACTTGATTCGCTCAATCTTTCCGTCTGAACCGTGTATTTCGACGACGTCATACCGCCCTGATCGCACAGATTCGATTATCGAAAGCTCTTTATCTGTCAGCTCGTGTTTTACGCGAAATTGTGGGAGTCGCATATTCGGCAGTACAGCCTTACAGCATTGGTTTAGATCAATAACCAGGTACGACTTCGTGTTGAGGTGTCCCGATGACATACAAAGCTCAAAGTTGGTTTGGTCAATGACCTCCGCCCATCCATCGCTGAAGCTAACAAGCAGAAATCGCGCAGGATCTATCGCCAAGCAGTGTGTGACTGCATATTCAAACTCGGGCCTTGTGACCGACGGTTTGCCGGGAACCTCAAAAATTGCGCGGCGCGCGATCTTCAATGATTCCAGCGGCACACCAAACTTTCTCAGATCTGCCAGAACCTTTATCCAGACCAGGTCCAAGAAACTGAGCCGTCTCCAGCCCTCGCTGGTCTTTCTAGACTTGTCTTCGATCAGACCAGCTTCCGCCCAGTGGTTTATCACCCGATAGGTGGCCCCAGAGTCCTTCACGGTGTGGATCTTCTTGTTTACAAGGTCGCTGACCCGCTGAAATTCGGATCGTGTCTTGGAGACGTACTCCGCTACGCTGATATCCCAACCAGTGCCTCGAAAGAGGCGGTTCGGCTTCGTCGTCGGTACTTTCTGTCGGGTTGTCGGGTTCATGCAACGAAAATATACACATTCGTACAATTTGTCAAATCTATACATACCTGTTCAATTTGGGAAACCAAAGGCCTTTCGGTAAATGGCCGGCAACCATGCCCGTACTCACTGCCCCAACAGCCCAAAAACGCGCTTTCCCAAAAAAGTCCTTCACTTCGCCGGCCACGGGCTCAGTCAGCGTAAGTCATCGGGCTTCCCGGCAATTTTTGCGCAGGCACGAAGCTCGAGGCTCTTGCCTTCATGGTCAAGATGATGCTGACCCGCGCGCCGGATCTGGATCGCTGGGAGCGGGAGCGCGGTTCCCGGTGCGTCACACCCTGCCGATGTGCTTTGTCGAGCGCGTCTGCAATCTCAACGGCGT
>JAPUIX010000159.1 GCA_027296625.1 Gammaproteobacteria bacterium
TTGCCACTGCCATAGTTGTCGTCGCAACACCGGATCTGCCGTCGCCACGTTTGTCGGCTTTAGTCCCGATCAGGTTAGTTATACTGCCGGCGAGCGCCAGTTTTACGAATCATCGCCAGGCGTTCGCCGAGGTTTCTGCGGCAAGTGTGGTACGCCACTGAGCTATGAAGCGGACAGATTTCCGGGTGAGATTCACCTATATATAAGTACCCTGGATGAACCTGATAAGTTCACGCCTCAGTTTCACGTGTTCTACGCGCAGCGTATCCCGTGGTTCGAGATTGCCGACGATCTTCCCCGTCATCGCCGGACGTCCCGAGACTCATAGGCCGTGCGTAGTTCGAAAATAACACACGATGGACCGGCCACAGGGGTGGCCGCTTACTGGCTGGGGCGTACGTGGATGTGGTTTTTCGGCTGGGATGGCGTAGGTCAAGTTCCGGCCGGTGGAAAATTCGTTCTTATTGGCGAACCACACACCAGCAACTGGGACTTTGCTTTCGGGCTAAGCGCATTATATGTATTTCGATTGAAAGTCTCTTGGTTAGGAAAGGATGCCTTATTTAGGAAGCCTTTTGGCGGCATCATGCGGTGGCAGGGCGGCATCGCCATTGATCGGAACAGCCAACATGGTGTCGTTGATCAGCTTGCTCGGCGGTTCAGGGGCTCACAACAACTTGTCATCGGTTTAACGCCGTCAGGGACACGTAAGAAAAAAGACTATTGGAAGTCTGGTTTCTATCGGATTGCCCATGCTGCACAAGTTCCCATAGTTTGTGGGTATCTCGATTACAGTCGGAAAGAAGCATGCATGGGCCTTGCTTTTGTCCCTACTGGTGCCGTTAAGAATGACATGGATCGAATTCGCCACTTCTACGAAGGTGTACAGGGCAAACACCCTGAATTAGTAACGACAATCAGGCTCCAAGATGAAAGGGCCTGACGCTCGCGGATAATGAGGCACTTATTCAGGAGCATGCCGAGCGAAGTGGTTTTCCGGCCACGAAAGTTACTGAAATACGCAGGATGATCGACCCCGTGACGGTAGAGGGCTGAGACAAGATATAGTCTGCAGCACAAGCGAGCGTTAACCATTCGGTCGAGCGGACGCAGTAAACGCCCGCGGCCTACACCCTCACCCCGAGAGAGGCTAAGATCCTGGCGATGCGATTCGGTCTCGGCATGCACACCGAGCACACCCTTGAGCAGGTCGCCAGCCAGTTCAGATCGAGGTCAGGACCCTGCGGAAATTGCGCAGCCCAGATCGTTCGGAGCACCTGCGAAGCTTCCTCGAAGACTGACACCGGCTGCGAGACCGGGTTATTGAAACTCTCGTGACGAATCTTAGCGTATAGGGTGACGGTTATGGTGGAGTGGATCTTGTTCGGGGTAGTGATTGGAATCCTGCCAATACCTGACCGACTCATGGCGCGGCGAGCGTCTCCAATTTCTTGGCCATTCCGATCAGCGTCCTGCGAAGCTTGTGTTTCAAGATCGACGGCCCGATCAGTGGCGGCAGACGAAAGCCCGGTACGATCTCAGCGTTATAGTGAACCCGTGTCTTGTCCTGCTCGGCAAGGATTCGCCAGTGCTCCCAACCGGAAGTAAAATCCCCCTGTTCCGGGACCATCACCGTGAGAATGTCTCCTTTAGGGTGGGTTGTCACATCTTTAACTTGTCGGATGGTTTTGCAAAAAATCAGAACGCAAGAACGGAAGCGCAGCCTAATGCGTTGCCGGCCATCTGGAAAGCGCTCCAACAGCTGGGCTTCTTTAAGATTGTCAGACAGGCGGGACCACTGTTGGTAGTCGCTTAGAAGCGCCCACGCCTTCTCGGGCTCGGCGGCCAACAGCACATCGAAGGTGACCTGATAGCTTCCCTTATCGTGAGTGATCTCTAGAGTCCGAATGGTGACCGCGACAGCCTGTGCCGGGGTAAACAACGTGATCGTGAAGGTCAGTAGCAGTAAGGGCCCAGCTCGGAATCTCACGGTAGTAGCTAAAGTAATACAACGGTCTCTCTACATTAGAGATGACGGTATGCAAACTAGTTCCACAACTCCTTCAACACTAATAGAACGTGTTTCATGGTAGCAACGCTGCCAGGGCTTGTTTTGCTTACACCCTGACTGGATGATCAGGGCCAAACACATAGGGAGCCCGATTCTCCATGCCCGTCAACCTCCGCTATCGCCCGTTGATTCAGGAAGCGGGCAACCTGTTCGGGCTTCGCTCATTGTTCAGGGCTACCTACAAAAGACGGTTCTTAGGCTCATGTTCGCGCGCCGTGTTCCTGCCAACGAGCCTAGCCAAGCGCACGACCGGCTAACCGGTCCCAAACTCGACCGATCACTATCCAGTGTAAGTAGTAAGCCTCTGGGAGAAATCGCACGAGGACGTGCGCGTCCAAGCGCAACCTCTCTTCCGCAGCGCACAGGGTGTGCGGCAGACCGAGACCGACTGCTATTGCCTGGCACCTCGCCAGATGGTAGCGATTAGTAATGAGCACGGCGCGCTCCGTGCCGGTGTCTCCCAACACCGCCCGCGCGCACCGTAGGTTCTCAAGTGTGTTGCGTGATCTGTCTTCCAGCATAATCCGGGAGGACGATACGCCGCGCCCTGCCAGGTACTCCTTGCCTTTCTCCGCCTCCGTTGCGCCTTCGGCTCCAACACTACCGCCCAACAGCAGAATGCGGCATTTGGGATTCCTCGTTTGGAGCGCCTGCACCTTTTCAAGGCGTAACGCGTAGTCATCAGTAATGGCGCCCTTTTGCAGACGCACCCCTAATACCAGTAGCCATCGCGCCCGCGGAGTCATAGCAGGAGCAGTTCTGGCTACCGTATAAACACGGGATAACTGCCAGAGCAACGAAAGTCCGCCAGTCGCGGCAATGACCAGATTGGAGAGCACCAATATGAACCATTCCCGCATGCGGATACTCTGCAATTTCGCACGTCGCCGGCCGGGTAGGATGTACACCTTCACAAGACGCCCCGCATACAGCTCCACAGATTTTCAACCACGGGCACGCACCCTGATGTGGTCTAATTGAAACGGACACCTACGTCGAATAGAGTGATAATACCTGAAGGAGGTGTTCGATGAGTACTGAGAAACGCGGCAGATACACGGCTGAGTTTAGACGCGAAGCGGCCAGGTTGATCACAGAGCACGGTTACAAGATGTCCCAGGCGACGCGAAACCAGGAGGTCAATGCCAATATGTGAGGGCCGCTCAAGCACCGTCGACATGCACGAACCAACTCACCGCGCCTCAACAGGAGACTTTGAGAACACCGCGGTCCCGGCTGGGCCCGGTCATTGGTCTGCGGTAGCTGGTTTGCGGGTGTGGGTCGTCCGCGTCAGGAGCAGTAGCTAGATAGTCCCCTGCCGATGTCTATCGCGACGTTTCGGGTCCATTTGTTAGCACTGGAGTGAATGAGTTTCTCCTCGCCGCGCTTCTTGTAATCCAGGTTCTCGCTGTCCTTGTACCGAATCCGTACGGATTTGGTATCGTAGATAATATCTAAGATGAGTACATGCCGGCGTACGTATATGGTTGCCTCCATCACCCCGGGTTCTTTCTCCACGGCGTGCCAACGCCTTACAGTAAGACCGCGTCGGACCCCTTTCTTGACCTTTTCGAGGCTCATCGCACAGGGGACTCCAACGTCTCGCTTGGCAATCGGCTCCCGTCTGGCATGCACATCGGACAAACCTCCCAACAAGAAAACTAAGGGGCTACCAGTAGTGCGAAGGATTTCCGTAACATTTTATATCCTCGATACTCTCATCCGTTAGGGAAGTGTCCGTAAGCCACAGCCCCCAATAAGGATCTGGTGGTGCAGATACTTCGCTTGCAGTGCCTGAGCCTTTTCGAGTCGTAATGCATAGTCGGCGGTAATTGCCCCCTTGCGCAAATGTATCCCCAGGACAACCAGCCATTGCGCAGGCACACTCGTGTTGGGGTCCCCTTGGGCAATCGCATAAACGTGGCGAAGTTGCCACAGCAACCAACGTCCAGCGATCGTTTCGATGACCAGATTGGAAAGCGCCAACATGATCAGTTGCTGCATTCCCAAGCCACGGTATCTTGCGGGTCGCCAAGCCGAGAGGATGTATGTCTTCACGAGATGCTGCGATTTTGCGACCCTCAACCCACGGTTCATCCCCTTGCCGCCACAGCGGTGGTGTAAAGTAAACAGCGTAGCACAGGACGTTATTGATCTCCCCTCAGATGAGGCGGTAGCTCGTGCCGATACCAATCTTTAAGACTTGCTGAGAGCGGGTGTATACTCGACTTGCTGAGAGCGGGTGTATACTCAAATCGCAAAAAGCGCAGTGAGGAGGGAACATGAAAACAGTAACAGGTTGTCTGTTCGCGAGTTTGCTGATCGTTACCTTCGAGGCACAGGCAGCAGGCTGGAATATTAATTATTGCAAAGACCTCACAGCAGATAAATTCCATAAAGCTGCGACATCGGCCTTTCACAAGAGAAAATTCCAAATAGAAGAAGATACCCCTAGCAGCTTGACCGGAGCGCTGAAGGGAAAAAAGGTAGAAATTACGATGACGGCTCCCGGGCGTATCGTGATCGGCTGGGTACCTGGATTCGGGCATAAGAAAGATACTTGGCTCAAGCGCGTTAGGTACGACGTGCTGTGGGGGCTGGCAGGCGAGGCAAAGACCGGAGAGTGGACCATCAATTGGTGCAAAGATCTTACGGCAGATGACTTTCATCGAGCTGCGATACGGGCCTTTCAGAAGAGAAAATTCCAAATAGAAGAAGATACCCCTAGCAGTGTCACCGGAGCGAGGAAGGGAAAAAAGATAGAAATCGTCATGACGGCTCCCGGGCATATCCTGGTCCGTTGGGTGCCTGGATTCGGGTATAAGAAAGATAATTGGCTTAAGAGTCTCTGGCGGGACACATCGGTGGCGCTGGGAGAATAAACTGATTACCTGCAATCTTCATCAAGACATGGTTATCGTGATCGCACTGCGAGCTCACGGTATCTACTATGGCCAGGAATTGTCGGGGCTACCCGTCAGTGTTGTTATTCGCTGTTCGCGACAACTCGATCCTGTAAACTGCTAGCCAACTGAGAGACCGTGTAGTTATGGATGGCGCACGCGACGCGTGTTGCGCGGTGCTCTTAATGCCTCCCGACTAGCTCGGCGGATGTATGCGGTAGGAGTTTGTGCGTAAGTAGCGTGCCAACCAGTCCAAGGTGGCTTCCCACGCCAACGTCGCTTTTTCCGGCTGCCTAAAGTTAAAGATGTGCACAGCACCCGGGACAACTATCAACTCCACTTCTCTGTTCAACACGGTCAACCGATCGGCTAGGCGCTGCGATTCTTGCACCGATGCTGCTTTGTCGCTGTCCCCGTGGATCAGCAGAACAGGTGCCTGAATTAATTCCGCATTGGCCAACGGCGATGCGCGTCTTAGGCTATCGCGAAACTCTTCCTCCGTTTCAGCGCCAGACTGTCGGCGAAAATGCCCACGGATAACACGATAGACAAATCGCTCAATTGCATTGGGTCGGTCCTTATTGAGCCAGTACTCGAAATCGGTAACCGGATAGTAGGCCACCACGGCCTTGATTCGACGCGGTGCATGGGCTGCGATCATGAGACTGTAAACACCGCCCTGAGAAAACCCTAGCGTGGCGATGCGTTGCGGGTCGACAAAGATAGCGCGGCTTATGATATCGAGCGCCGCGGTGACGTCAGAATCATCGCGCCAGGCGAAGAGATTTCGCTGATATCGGCCATCGATAAGCCGTTTGTAGTCCACCGCAACTGCCAGATACCCCTGCTGGGCAAGATCCCAGATCACGCCTTTCATCTTATTGGCGGTTTTTCCTCCTTCCGGGTGCACCAGCACCGTCGGAAAGGGGCCATCGCCGATTGGCTTTGCCCACTCAAGGTGAATCCGCAACTGACCCCGTTGAGTGTCCTCTGCCCAGGCAAAGACTTCGTCGGGGACTTGGTCGGGGTGAATCAGGTAGTGATTAGGCGGCTGACATGCGCCAAGCCATAACAAGACGACACAGGGCGCTACCCGGACAATCGCTCGATTAAGATCCAATTACCGCCTTCCTTTCGACAGGCAGATGCGGATCGAAATTGCAATCACTCCTACCACGCTCAGTAGGAACTCCAGACAATTCATTTCAAGCTGACACAACGTGTTCAGCCGTGGATTCTAGTGAAATACCTCTCAACTGACGCGTTGTAAGAATCCAGCGTAGACCGTGCAGCACAGCATATCGCCCTGTTTATCGAGCTAACTGTCATGCTCGCGCTAAAGCAAGTTTGAGCGAACCCGAAGAGGTTTTCATCAAGTTCTACCCAAACCGCTGCGTAACGGAGTGGAAGCTAGTCAGCCAACCACTGACAGAAAGTGATGTTGGAAGATGAACGATAGGCGCCAGACCGTGCTACGAGTCCTGCTAGTGAGGGCCGGCAATTTTTTCCGCCACTGACCACGAACTCAAGTCAGTGTCGGTCGGTTTTACCAGAATTCCTTTTCGACCGCTCAGAAAGCTTCTCAGCTTCGCATACATGTAGCCAAGCCCGCAACGTAACAGGCGCAACAGGTGATTGGGGTAATGCAGCGTCATCTTGATGTTGTACCAAAGAATTTTGGGGCGGTGGTAGAACCCAGACAACACCTCCTGATAGTGGCGGTCCAGCTCCTCGATCGATATCCCCTCGGGCGCCCAAACGAAATTCATACCGTTCATCTTTTCCCAATGGTCATCCCGAATGTTTGTGCCATACAGATCCCGGTATATCGGTGATCCAGGGTAAGGAGTAAATTTCGTCAGGTTCATGATCTCCATCGGGATTCGACGGATGAAATCCTTGGTCATTTGTATCGTTTGCTCGGTCTCGCCTGGATAACCCAACATAAATAATCCCTTGGTACGGATCCCCGCATCCGCCGTCCAGGTCACGGCCTGTGTGGAACTTTCCACCCGGGCCATTTTGTCCATTTTCTTAAGCAGCTCATCGGAACCCGTCTCAAGTCCGAAACTAATTTCCCAGCAGCCTGCGCGCTTCATCAGCTTGAGTAGGTCCGATTTAACCGTATCGACCCTCGCCGTGCAGGTCCAGGTCATCTTGAGGCCGCTTTCCAAAATGAGATTACACAGTGCGGTGACGCGGACACGGCTGGCGAGAAACAGATCATCCACGAACATGATGTGCCGTACACCATACGTATCCTGGAGGTGTTGCATCATATTAAAGACGACCGCTGGGCTGTAGGCGCGCACCTTGGAACCGAATGTCGAGGTGTCA
>JAPUIX010000160.1 GCA_027296625.1 Gammaproteobacteria bacterium
AGATGGTGATGCCGGGTGACAACGTGAAGATGACGGGGAAGTTGATTGCGCCGATTGCGATGGAAGAGGGATTGCGATTTGCCATTCGTGAAGGCGGCCGTACCGTTGGTGCCGGCGTCGTCTCCAAAATAATCGAGTAAGCGAGATGGCGGAGCAAATCATCCGAATACGTTTAAAGGCATTCGATCACCGATTGATTGATCAGTCAACGCGCGAGATTGTAGAAACCGCGAGACGCACGGGCGCACAAGTAAAGGGACCCATCCCTTTGCCAACGAAGAAGGAGCGTTTTACTGTTCTTATATCACCACATGTAAATAAGGATGCCCGGGACCAGTATGAGATCCGTACGCATAAGCGATTGCTGGATATTGTCAATCCGACCGAAAAGACGGTCGATGCGCTGATGAAGCTTGATCTTGCGGCCGGAGTTGAGGTCCAGATTAAACTGAATTAGCACCAAGAGCGCAGGACGTACCGAAGGACACCTTAATTATAACTAAGCATTGGGCAAAGAAAGCTGAGATAGGTAATGATTGGAGTAGTTGGACGAAAGGCCGGTATGACGCGCATCTTTACTGATGAGGGGGTATCGGTGCCCGTTACTGTCATTGAAGTCGCACCGAATCGTGTAACGCAGATCAAGTCGCCTGATCGGGATGGTTACCGTAGCGTGCAGGTAAGCTGGGGTTCTCGGCGTCCTAACCGCCTTAGTAAGCCCCTTGCTGGCGTCTTCGCCAAGGCCGAAGTCGAGGCAGGTCGCGGTCTGGTTGAATTTACTCTCAAGGCCGGTGAGGGAGAGGAGCTTGCCCCGGGCGGTGAGGTCAAGGTTGACGTGTTTGAAGTTGGGCAGAAGGTGGATGTCAGCGGCACCACAATCGGGAAAGGTTTCGCCGGGACGATCAAACGGCACAACTTCCGTTCAGGTGATGCGAGTCACGGAACTTCCAAGGCGCATCGCGCACCGGGCTCTATAGGGCAATGTCAGACGCCTGGCCGTGTGCTGAAAGGGAAGAAGATGGCTGGACACATGGGAAATGTGCGTCGCACCACCCAAAATTTAGAAGTCGTGCGTGTCGATACGGATCGCAACCTGCTCCTGATCAAGGGCGCGGTGCCAGGAGCTAAGGGCGGCGTTGTTCTCGTGCGGCCCGCGTGCAAGGAAGCTGGCTGAGGATCAGATGATGCAGTTGAGTGTACATCGAGCTAAGAAAGGTGGGGCTCGCACAGGGGTCGAAGTCTCCGATTCCGTGTTTGGAACGGAATTTAATGAAGCCCTGGTGCATCAGGTTGTCACAGCCTATCTCGCCGGTGGGCGTGCCGGTACGCGCGCGCAGAAAACGCGCGCTGAGAAGAGAGGAGGTGGTGCAAAACCGTGGCGTCAGAAAGGCATGGGTCGTGCGCGCGCAGGCTCCACTCGAAGCCCTCTATGGCGCGGTGGTGCTCCCACCTTTGCCGCGAAGCCGAAAAATTATGCCCAGAAAGTCAACAAGAAGATGTACCGGTGCGCAATCCGCTCGATTATGTCGGAACTTGTTCGACAGGAGCGACTGCTCGTGATGGAAGATTTCTCCATTGACGCGCCAAAGACGCAAGAATTAGCGCAGAAGCTAAAATCGCTCGGCTTAGCCGATGTGCTGATTGTGGCTGAAGATGTGGATGAGAATCTCTATCTTGCGGCACGGAATCTTTCCCGAGTTGATGTTCGGGATGCGTCGGCGATTGATCCAGTAAGCCTTATCAGCTTTGAAAAGGTTGTGGTCACGAAGGCCGCCTTGAAGAAAATCGACGAGTGGCTGACATGACGCGGGAACGACTGATGAAGGTGCTGCTTGGGCCACGTGTCACAGAGAAAAGCACCCGGCTTGCGGAGGCCAATCGACAATTTGTGTTTAAGGTGGTCAAGGATGCAACCAAACCTGAAATTAAAGAAGCCGTGGAGTTAATGTTTAATGTGCAGGTCGAATCAGTTCAGGTATGTAACGTAAAGGGTAAGAGTAAGTTGACGCAGCGTATTCCAGGGCGAAGAGCCAGCTGGAAGAAGGCCTACGTATGTCTGAAACCTGGTTTCGATATCGAGTTTATGGGGGCCCAATAGTTGTTTAAGGGTTAGACATGCCAGTCATTAAGCCTAAACCAACATCACCTGGTCGCCGAGGGGTTATCCGGATCGTGACGCCGGAACTTTATAAAGGTGAGCCATACGGACCGTTACTGGAGAAGCAGACCAGGACGTCTGCACGGAATAATCGGGGCCGTATAACCGTTCGTCACCGTGGGGGTGGACATAAGCAACGCTACCGAATCGTGGATTTCAAGCGAGATAAAGATGGTGTACCGGCCCGAGTGGAGCGCATCGAATATGACCCGAATCGATCTGCGCACATTGCCCTGATTCTCTATGCCGATGGCGAACGGCGCTACATCATTGCGCCGAAGGATATCGCTGTTGGCGACGTCGTTGTTTCTGGCACGGAGGCACCGATTAAGCCCGGAAATTGCTTGCAGCTTCGCAGCATCCCTATGGGTACGACAGTCCATTGCGTCGAACTTAAACCCGGTAAAGGGGCGCAACTCGCGCGCAGTGCTGGTGCCGCGGTCCAGCTTTTGGCTCGGGAAGGTGGTTACACGACACTCAGATTACGCTCGGGAGAAATACGGAAAGTCTCGACGGAGTGTCGTGCCACCATTGGTGAAATTGGGAATACTGAGCATTCACTGCGTGCCCTTGGTAAGGCGGGGGCGAAACGTTGGCGAGGTATTCGTCCGACAGTCCGCGGCGTTGCGATGAACCCGGTTGATCATCCCCATGGTGGTGGCGAAGGGCGTACTGCGGGCGGTCGCCACCCCGTTACCCCTTGGGGTCAGCCTACCAAGGGCCACAAGACGCGGAAGACAAAACGAACGGATCACTTGATCGTACGCCCTCGGCGGAAGAGCTAGCGAGGAATCAGGATGCCACGTGCAATAAAAAAGGGCCCATTCGTTGACTATCATTTGGCAAAAAAGGTGGAGGAGGCGAAGGCAAGTAACGACAAACGGCCGATCAAAACCTGGTCTAGGCGGTCGATGATCGTTCCTGAGATGGTCGGCCTAACGATCGCAGTGCATAACGGTCGCAAGCATATCCCAATTTACCTCACGGAGGACATGGTCGGTCATAAACTTGGGGAATTCGCCGCGACACGCACCTTTCGAGGCCATGTTGGGGACAAGAAGATCAGCAAATGATGGCAGGGCTTGAAATGGCGACCACTGCAACATTGAAGTATTCGCGCCTTTCTCCACAAAAGGCACGTCTAGTGGCAAATCAAATCCGTGGTCTGCCAGTAGAGCATGCACTGAATATCCTGACCTTCAGCAAGAAGAAAGCTGCCAGTGTGGTCAAAAAGGTTCTGGAATCGGCAATCGCCAATGCCGAACACAATGATGGGGCGGATATCGATGAGTTGAAGGTGACAGCCATATCTGTTGATGGAGGACCGACGATGAAGCGATTTCGTCCTCGTGCGAAAGGCAGGGCAAGTCAGATCTTGAAACGGACGAGTCACATTATGGTGACCGTGTCGGACAAAGCTTAGCGAGGTTGTTATGGGGCAAAAGGTACACCCGGTTGGTTTTCGATTAGGCATCATCAAGGATTGGTCGTCGACTTGGTACGCGGATTCCAAGAATTATTCAGACTATCTCAATGTCGATCTCAAAGTACGTGCCTTTTTGAGAAAGAAGCTAGCGCACGCATCTGTGAGCCGTATCCAAATTGAACGGCCGGCACATAATGCCCGGATCATCATACACACCGCTCGGCCTGGGATTGTGATTGGGAAAAAGGGCGGGGACATTGATCGCTTGCGCAAGGAGGTGTCAGACATGATGGGGATCCCGGCACACATTAGCGTTGAAGAGATTCGCAAACCGGAACTTGATGCCCAGCTCGTGGCCGAGAGTGTAGCGCAACAGATTGCGCGACGTATCATGTTCCGCCGCGCCATGAAGCGCGCTGTAACGAACACGATGCGGCTTGGGGCTCTAGGAATGAAGATCAACGTGAGTGGCCGGTTAAATGGTGCTGAAATCGCGCGTTCAGAGTGGTATCGGGAAGGTCGTGTGCCATTGCATACGCTGCGTGCAGATATTGATTACGGCTTCGCTGAGGCATACACAACTTACGGGGTTATCGGTATCAAAGTCTGGATCTTCAAAGGCGAGGTTCTTGGCTCTGGTGACGTGGACGAAGAAGTTGCACCAGACACCACTGCGGCAAAATAGTGGATTTGGGACATGTTACAGCCGAAAAAGACCAAGTTTAGGAAACAGAGCAAAGGGCGGAATCGTGGATTGGCGACGTCTGGTAATAAGGTGAGTTTTGGCGAATACGGTCTTAAAGCAGTGACCCGGGGGCGCATCACAGCCCGCCAGATCGAGGCCGCGCGTCGGGCCGTTACCCGGTATGTTAAGCGTGGTGCAAAGGTATGGATTCGGATCTTTCCCGATAAGCCGATTTCCAAGAAGCCCGTGGAAGTGCGCATGGGCGGCGGCAAAGGTAACGTGGAATATTGGGTCGCACAGATTCAGCCTGGCCGTATGCTGTATGAGATCGAAGGTGTTCCTGAGCAGATTGCGCGTGAGGCGTTTCGGCTAGCGGCGGCAAAGCTCCCGGTTCAAACGAGTTTTGTATCCCGGACCATACTTTGATGAAACCAGGCAGTTTACGAGAGAAAAAGCCAGAGGAGCTGCAGTCACTCCTTCGTGATCTGCATCGGGAGAAATTTAACCTGCGTATGCAGAATGGTGCAGGGCAGCTTAGCAAACATACTCAATTAAGGGCAGTTCGACGCGATATTGCCAGAATAAAGACAGTGCTGAAAGAGCATACGGTGGTTGACGCAAAATGACTGATGTATCGCAGGGACCTAGGAGTCTTACTGGTCGGGTTGTAAGCAATAGGATGGAGAAGACCATTGCAGTTCTGGTACAACGCACAGTTAAACACCCCCTCTATAAAAAATATATTCGCCGTACGACGAAATTTCTGGCACACGATGAAAATAACGAATGTAAGGAGGGTGATGTGGTAACAATTGAGGAATGCCGGCCCATCTCCAAACGGAAAGCATGGCGCTTACAGAAAATCGTGAATCGTGGACCAGAGCTTTAATAGAATGCATTAGATGTTGGAATGCGCAACATCAGAAATAAGTGAAAGAGACTGCGAGTTAGCTGAGATAAGCCATGATACAGATGCAGACAGTGCTCGATTCCGCCGATAATAGCGGTGCTCGCCGCCTTATGTGCATTAAAGTCCTCGGCGGGTCTCGCAGGCGCTACGCCGGCATCGGTGACATTGTTAAGGTGAGCGTTAAGGAAGCGATACCGCGGGGAAAAGTAAAGAAAGGAGAGATCTATAATGCCGTCGTGGTTCGCACGAAGAAAGGCGTGCGGAGACCGGATGGTTCCTTGATTCGCTTTGACAGCAATGCCGCTGTCTTGCTTAATAATCAGCTACAGCCGATAGGTACCCGCATTTTCGGACCGGTAACGCGGGAATTGAGAAGTGAACGCTTCATGAAGATCATTTCGCTTGCTCCTGAGGTCCTGTAGACCGGGTAGCCGTCATGCAGAAAATACGCAAGGGTGATGAGATCGTCGTGCTAACTGGCAAGGATAAAGGTAAGCGAGGTGTAGTGCTGCGCGTGTATCCCGATCACCGGGTAAGTATAGAGAACGTCAATATGGTCAAAAGGCACACGAAGCCAAACCCAATGCGAGGAACAGCCGGTGGAATTATCGAAAAGGAAATGCCGATTCATGTTTCGAATGTGGCCTTGTATAACTCTGTTACAAAAAAACCAGACAGGGTTGGGTTCAAGGTGCTTGAAGACAGACGCAAGGTGCGCTATTTCAAGTCCAATAACGAAGTGCTAGATGCGTGATTTTGGGTAAAAGTATGGCTAGGCTGCATAACTATTACCAAGAAGTTGTGGTCAAACAGTTACAGGACCAGTTTGGTCACAAAGGAATTAGCGAGGTTCCACGGCTGTCAAAGATCACTCTGAACATGGGTATTGGTGAGGCAGTTGCCGACAAGAAGGTGGTAGAGAACGCACTAAGCGACCTAAAGCGTATATCAGGTCAAAAGGCAATAGTTAACTTGGCACGTACGTCTATTGCTGCGTTTAAGATACGGGCTGGCTTTCCTGTCGGGTGCAAGGTCACTTTGCGCAAGGAGCGCCTGTACGAATTTTTTGATCGTCTGATCAGCATAGCGATTCCGCGTATAAGGGACTTCCGTGGGTTTAGCCCGAGTTCATTTGATGGTCGTGGGAATTACAGCTTAGGCGTAAAGGAACAAATCATCTTTCCAGAGATCGATTATGACAAGATTGATGCCATCCGTGGTCTTGACATTACGATAACGACGACTGCACGGTCTGATGAAGAAGGTCGTGCGCTGCTAGCGGCATTTAATTTCCCTTTCCGCAGTTGATTGATAAGAGGTTATTATGGCGAAGTGTTCAATGATAAATCGTGAGACAAAGCGGCTTCGCATGGTGAAAAGATATGCATCGAAACGTGCTGAGCTGAAGGCAGCAGCCAAAAATATGAACCTCAGCGAGGAAGCGCGACAGGATGCTCGCCGGAAGCTCAACAGTTTGCCACGGGACTCAAGTCGTGTGCGTTTACGGAATCGGTGCAGTATTACGGGACGGCCTCACGGCTTCTATCGGAAATTTGGTCTTGGGCGTAATAAATTGCGCGAGGCCGCGATGCGGGGCGATGTCCCGGGGCTTGTTAAGGCGAGTTGGTAAGAAATTTGCGGGCGTTATGGCATTTGAGGTGTAGGGTAATAGTCATATGAGCATGCAAGATCCGATAGCGGATATGTTAACCCGCATACGAAATGGTCAGATGGTAGAGAAGAAGCAGGTAACGATGCCGACTTCCAAGGTGAAAGTTGCTATCGCCAAGATATTGAAGGACGAAGGTTATGTTACTGACTATGTAACTGAGACCGTCGATGGCAAGCTAGCGTTGACGATTGTTCTGAAATATTTTGCGGGGAAACCCGTTATTGAGTCGCTGCAGCGAGTCAGCCGTCCCGGCCTGCGCATGTACAGGTCAAAGGGCGATCTTCCTGCAGTGGTGGGCGGTTTGGGAGTTGCTATTATTTCCACATCTCACGGTGTGATGACGGATCGGGCTGCCCGCGCCCAAGGTTTTGGGGGCGAAGTCCTTTGTTTCGTAACATGATCTAGATCACGATGTCACGAATAGCGAATATTCCTGTTGAGATACCGCCTAACGTTGAGGTGACCCTTGATGGACGAAAGGTAACCGTCAAGGGCCCAAAGGGTACGCTTGAGCAACAAGTGCATCCTTTGGTGCAGGTCGACCGGGAGGATAATGTGCTCAAAATTTCGGCGCGGGATGAATCCAAGCCTGCAAAAGAATTGTCGGGTACGACACGTGCGAACCTGAGTAATATGGTGACCGGGGTCTCCGAAGGTTTCTCACGCAGGTTGCAGATCATTGGTGTCGGGTACCGCGCACAAACGCAGGGCAAGGTCCTGGATCTAGTGGTCGGTACTTCACATGCGATCAAGTTCCAAATCCCGGACGGGATCACTGTCGAGACGCCGAGTCCGACGGAAATAGTCGTTCGTGGATTTGATAAACAGAAGGTGGGGCAGGCTGCTGCCCAGATCCGTGCTTATCGGCCACCAGAACCCTATAAAGGCAAAGGCGTCCGTTATGTGGATGAAATGGTTATCCGCAAGGAAGCCAAGAAGGCTTAAGATCCATGGCTTTTAGCAGGAAAGAGTCGCGTCTACGCCGTGCCCGCCGCGGGCGGGCAAAGATTAGAGAACTTGCAATGACGAGGTTGTGTGTGCACAGGACACCGCGGCATCTGTACGCGCAGATCATAACGCCCAGTGACGCAAGCGTACTCGCCAGTGCGTCCACCTTGGACAAAGAAGTTAAGGGTAAAGTTAAAAATGGCGGCAATGTCGCTGCTGCAGTACTGGTGGGTGAGGTGATTGCGAAACGCGCTACAAAAGCTGGGATCACCAAGGTTGCTTTCGACCGTTCCGGCTTCAAATATCATGGCCGGGTAAAAGCACTGGCAGATGCTGCCCGTGAACATGGTCTCCAGTTCTGAGGGCTTTGCATGGCAGTTGTAAAACCCATTCGTGAGACTGACGAGCTTCTAGAAAAACTTGTCGCCATCAAGCGTGTTGCCAAAGTGGTCAAGGGGGGGCGCCAATTTGGCTTTGCTGCGCTCGCGATGGTCGGGGATGGCAAGGGCAGAGTTGGTTTCGGTCGGGGAAAGGCTCGGGAAGTGCCGCTCGCGATTCAAAAGGCGATGGAGAACGCGCGCCGTAACATGATTGCAGTGCCATTGGACGGCAGGACGCTACCGTATGCCGTTACCGCAACCCATGGTGCGGCTAAAGTATTTATGAAACCGGCTTCTGAAGGCACAGGCATCATTGCTGGTGGAGCCATGCGAGCCGTCTTTGAAGTTCTGGGTGTGCACGATGTCTTGGCGAAGTCCTTGGGGTCTCCGAACGCGAATAATGTCATCCACGCCACAATGAATGGGCTTCGCACTATGGTAACGCCCGATGAATTTGCGACAAAGCGTGGGAAGACCCTGGACGAAATACTGGGTTAGGTGATGGCCAAAAAGAAGCAAATTAAGGTGACGCTCGTCAAAAGTACTGTCGGGCGCCTGGCCTCGCACAAGGCTTGTATCATGGGTCTTGGGCTTCGACGAATTGGGCATACGGTCCTGCGTCAGGATACCCCTGAGAACCGTGGGATGATCAATAAGGTCGAGTATCTCCTCAAAGTCGAGGAACATTGAGATGCGGTTGAATACTATCAAACCGGGTCCAGGCGCGCGAAAGGCGGGCAAGCGAGTGGGGCGCGGCATAGGCTCAGGGCTTGGCAGAACCGGTGGACGCGGCGATAAGGGGCAAAAATCGCGTTCAGGGGGCTACCACAAGGTTGGGTTTGAAGGTGGTCAGATGCCTCTGCAAAGGCGTCTACCCAAGTTTGGCTTCAGGTCCCGAATCGCGCGTACCACGGACGAGGTGCGCCTCCACGAGCTCGCCAAGGTAGAGTCTGAAATAATTAACATTGAGGCACTCAGACAAGCCGGGCTGGTATCTCACAACATTAAGCGCGTTAAGGTCATTGCCCGGGGTACACTGGATAAGCCGGTGGTACTCCGTGGTATCGGTGTAACGAAGGGTGCACGGGCGGCGATAGAAGCATCAGGTGGGAAGATAGAGGGTTCGAATGGCGAATAGTGGTGCCATTTCAAGTCTACCGGGCGGATTGGCTGGCCTCGGTAAACTGACCGAGCTGCGGCAGCGCTTGGTGTTCGTGATCATCGCGCTGATCGTGTTTCGCATCTGCACCCATATTCCAGTGCCAGGGATCAATCCTATCGCCTTGAGCGAGCTGTTTAATCAACAACGCGGAACGATTCTGGATATGTTTAACATGTTTTCCGGTGGCGCACTGCAACGCTTTTCGGTGGTAGCTCTCGGGATCATGCCCTATATTTCGGCGTCGATTATTATGACACTGTTAACTCATGTACACCCAACCCTTGAACAGCTCAGAAAAGAAGGCGAGGCAGGAAGGCGAAAGATTACCCAATACACGCGCTATGGAACGGTTTTTTTGGCAGCATTCCAGGCATTTGGGGTTTCGATGGCGCTGGAAGGCCAGCAGGCTGCGGGACAACCGATTGTGATCGATCCGGGGATTGGATTTCGCATTACGACCGTCACCACGCTCGTGACAGGGACCTTGTTCCTCATGTGGCTCGGTGAACAGATCACAGAACGCGGCGTCGGAAACGGTATCTCCATGATCATCTTCGCTGGCATTGTGGCGGGGCTACCATCCGCGGTAGGCGGGACGCTGGAATTATCTCGAACGGGTGAGATGCATATACTCATGGTGCTGGCGCTGTTTATGCTTGCTGTTGTCGTGACTGGCTTTGTTGTATTTGTTGAACGTGGACAGCGACGGATCACGGTAAACTATGCCAAACGCCAGGTGGGGCGGAAACTCTATGCTGGCCAATCCAGTTATATTCCGCTCAAACTGAATATGGCGGGCGTTATTCCCCCGATCTTTGCCTCGAGCATTATCCTGTTTCCTGCAACCCTTGGCGGCTGGTTCGGGTCATCCACGGGCCTGGGATGGTTAAGCAATCTTTCCAATACTCTCTCCCCTGGGCAGCCACTGTACGTTATCGGTTATGCTGCTGCGATCGTTTTCTTTTGTTTCTTTTATACGGGGATCGTTTTCAACCCGAGGGAAACTGCAGATAATCTAAAGAAGTCTGGTGCATTCATTCCCGGCATGCGCCCCGGTGAGCAAACGGCCCGTTACATAGACGGCGTAATGACCCGTCTGACCTTAGCGGGAGCCATATACATCACGTCTGTCTGTCTGTTACCGGAGTTTTTGATCTTAAAATATAGCGTACCATTTTATTTCGGAGGGACGTCGCTTTTGATTATTGTAGTCGTGGTGATGGATTTTATGGCGCAGGTACAGGCACATTTGATGTCGCATCAGTACGAGGGATTGTTGAAGAAAGCGAATCTCAAGGGGCACGGACGGCGGCCGGCATAGTGTGAGGGAGATTCAGTGAAGGTAAGAGCATCTGTCAAAAAAATGTGCCGTAATTGCAAGATCGTCCGGCGCAAGGGCGTGGTACGGGTGATTTGCAAGGACGCCCGCCATAAGCAGCGCCAGGGCTAACTTATTGAATGTTAGTGGAGAAATGTTCTAATACCCCATCTCTGGATGGGATTGGAGAATAGAGTTCATGGCTCGAATCGCCGGTGTCAATATCCCAGTCAATAAACATACTGAGATAGCGCTCACTTATATTTACGGGATTGGGCGTTCTCGTGCGTGCACCATCTGTAATGCTGTGGGAATCAAACCGGAAGTGAAAGTTAGGGATCTGACAGAAGGCGAGCTGGATCTGCTTCGAAATGAAATTAGCAAGTTTACCGTCGAAGGTGATGTACGCCGCGAGATTTCTATGAGTATCAAACGCCTGATGGATCTCGGTTGCTATAGGGGTCTGCGCCACCGTCGTGGTCTGCCGGTACGGGGACAGCGTACGCAGACCAATGCCCGTACGCGTAAGGGCCCACGTCGGATCATCCGCAAATAAGGGAAAAGTTAGGTCGTCATTATGGCAAAAACGTCAACTCGGGGTCGAAAGCGGGTCAAGAAGACCGTTGTAGATGGGGTCGCTCACATTCACGCGTCTTTTAACAATACCATGATTACGATAACGGACCGGCAGGGCAACACCTTGGCGTGGGCTACTGCCGGTGGCAGTGGGTTCCGCGGTTCACGGAAGAGCACGCCGTTTGCTGCTCAGGTTGCTGCAGAAAAAGTCGGAACCATCGCAGCAGGATTCGGCATGAAAAATCTAGAAGTATTTATCAAAGGCCCTGGCCCGGGGCGGGAATCCGCAGTCCGGGCCCTCAACGCCCATGGATTTAAGATCACGAATATAACTGATGTCACACCAATTCCTCACAACGGTTGCCGCCCACCGAAGCGGCGTCGAGTTTAAAAAACGGTAACCACTATGGCAAGATATCTTGGGCCAAAATGTAAACTCAGCCGCCGGGAAGGGGTAGACCTGCTACTTAAGAGCCGGGCGCGCCCGCTGGAATCAAAATGCAAGATTGACAAGATGCCGGGACAACAAGGCGTGCGCCAGCGTCGCTTGTCTGACTACGCGCTCCAACTACGGGAAAAGCAGAAATTGCGTCGAATGTACGGGATATTGGAGCGCCAATTCCGAAAATATTATAAGGAAGCAGCGAGACGCAAAGGCTCAACTGGCGAGAATCTTCTGAGACTTTTGGAATGCCGCTTGGACAACGTTGTGTATAGGATAGGTTTGGGCAGTACCCGCAATGAGGCGCGGCAGCTCGTCAGCCATAAGTCCATTCAGGTCAATGGCCGATGCGTCAACATTCCCTCGTATCAAATTAAGCCTACAGACGTCATCGCGGTACGTGATAAGTGCAAAAAGCAGTCGCGTATCCAGGATTCATTGGCGGTAGCGGAACAATACGGTTTTCCAGAATGGATTGAAGTCACTGCCAGTAAGATGGAAGGCGTTATCAAGACTATACCCGAGCGGACCGATCTACCGCCGGACATCAATGAGCAACTTGTTGTAGAGCTCTATTCCAAGTGAGCTTACCGGAGGGTTAAGTTACATGCAGGCAAGTGTTAGTGAATTACTCAAGCCACGTCGGGTCGACGTTGAGCCGACCAATGACCGCTGCGCAAAGATTACGATCGAACCCCTTGATAGAGGATTTGGATATACACTCGGTAACGCGCTGCGCCGAGTTCTTCTGTCTTCGATGTCAGGTTGTGCAGTCGTTGAGGTAGAAATTAAGGGTGTGCTGCACGAATACACCACCATAGAGGGTGTGCAGGAAGACGTGACCGACATTCTTCTGAATCTTAAGGGTTTGGCGATACGCATGCACGCGAAGGACGAAGCGACGCTGACGCTAAGCAAGCGGGGTCCTGGGCAGGTGCGTGCCAGTGATATTACGCTGGATCATGACGTTGAGATCGCTAACCCGGACCACGTGATTGCTAATCTAACAAAGGCGGGTGAGCTAAACATGAGCATAAAGGTCGTGCGGGGGCGGGGTTATCAACCCGCCACTGTAAGGGCTACGGGCGATGAAGATCGAGTTATTGGTACGCTGAAACTCGACGCATCATTTAGTCCCGTTCGCCGGGTGTCGTATGAAGTGCAAAGCGCCCGTGTGGAGCAGCGCACTGATCTCGATAAGTTGATAATTGAAATTGAGACTAACGGCGTAATAGATCCCGAGGATGCCGTACGCCAGGCGGCCGCCGTTTTGCAGAACCAGTTATCGGTTTTTGTCGCTCTGGAAGCTCAGGAGCAGGGGATCCAGGACGCTGCACAAGAGCCGGAGATCGATCCAATCCTGCTGCGTCCGGTGGACGATCTCGAGTTAACGGTTCGATCCGCGAATTGTTTGAAGGCCGAGAGTATTTATTACATCGGCGATCTCATACAGTGCACGGAGGTTGAGTTGTTGAAGACGCCTAATCTTGGTAAAAAGTCGCTCACCGAGATTAAAGATGTCCTGGCATCACGCGGCCTGTCTCTCGGCATGCGCTTGGAGAAATGGCCTCCTGCGGGTCTCAACGATGACGACCACTCGAAGACCTCGCCCGGGGTGTTGGGGAGTCGTTAGACGGGAGGGATTATGCGCCATTCGTTTAGTGGACGGAAACTCAACCGCACTAGTAGCCATCGCCAAGCAATGTTTCGAAATATGACGGTGTCTTTGATGCGGTACGAGATGATCAGAACGACTTTGGCAAAGGCGAAGGAACTCCGTCGCGTGGCCGAACCTCTGATTACACTGGCGAAGGATGACAGCGTTGCGAAAAGACGTTTAGCATTTTCCCGGCTGCGAGATCGCGAGATCGTATCTAAGTTGTTCAATGAACTTGGGCCGCGCTATCAAAAGCGCCCGGGTGGTTATCTGCGGATATTGAAATGCGGGTTTAGAGCAGGAGATAAGGCCCCAATGGCCATCGTGGAAATGGTTGACAGACCAAGCCCAGGAACAGACGACGATGCTAAGCAGGTTGACGCGTAGGTTGCAGCGACGGGCACTTAAAAAAAGCCGGGCTTGCCCGGTTTTTTATTATAACCTATCGAGATGCCTGCACTTGAGATAAATATGATCGTCTTGATGACGGATTTTGGCCTAGCAGGACCCTATATTGGCCAGATGCAGTCTGTGTTGTTGCAACAGGCGCCTCGCGTGCCGATCGTGAGTCTGTTTGCAAATGCGCCCAAGCATAATCCCCGGGCAGCCGCTTACCTGTTAGCGGCCTACGTGCATGATTTCCCGGAGGACACGATATTCCTCTGTGTGGTTGACCCAAACGTAGGCAGTGTGGGGCAGAGACCCATCGTCATTAGGGTCGACAACCGCTGGTTCGTGGGCCCTGAGAACGGCTTATTTGCCATAGTGGTAAGGCGAGGGAGGGATCCCCAGTGTTGGGGGATTGATTGGCGCCCCAAACACCTGTCGTCAAGCTTCCATGGTCGTGACCTTTATGCGCCGGTAGCTGCGTGCATTGCAACGGGCGAGCCACCGCCTGGTAAACGGCTATCCTGTGAGCAGCGGGACGATTGGCCAGATGATCTGCCTGAAATCATCTACATTGATCACTTCGGGAATGTGTTAACGGGTCTACGTGCCTCCACCCTTGCAGATGACGTGACCATCTCAGTCGGGGAACGGGCATTGACGCGTGCGGAGACCTTTTCCGATGTGCCCGAAGGCGCCAGCTTCTGGTATGAGAATGCGAATGGTCTGGTTGAGATCGCAGTGAATCAGGGACGGGCGGATGAAACGCTTAGATTAAAGATAGGCGATGAGATCGCCCTCGCGTGAAGAGGAGGGCATTTATCCCACGAAAATTTGCCCACGCAACTCGAGTGAGCCCTACCGTAGGGCTCCTTAGTCAGACGAACCCTTGAGTTTCTCCCGCAATAAGGCGTTAACCTGCTGGGGGTTTGCCTTACCGCTGGATTTTTTCATTATCTGTCCGATGAAATAGCCGAATAGTTTTTCCTTGCCGCTTCTGTACTTCGCTAGCTGGTCTGGATTTTCGGCGAGGACCTCGTCGATTAGTTTTTCGATGGCACCAGCATCGGTAACCTGCTTGAGCCCCTTTGCTTCAATAATCGCGTCCGCGTCGCCTTCTCCGTTCCACATCGCTTCGAAGACTTCCTTTGCAATTTTTCCGGAAATAGTATTGTCTACAATTCGTGTCGTAAGTCTGCCAAGCATCGATGCTGACACAAGGCTTTTGGTGATCGGCTTACCCGCCTTATTCAGCGCGCCTAACAGGTCACCCATGACCCAATTTGCACATAGTTTTGGACCTGCTTCAGATGTTCTTACCGTTGCTTCAAAAAAATCCGCTAGTTCACGACTGGAAGTCAACACGCTGGCATCGTATGGTGATAGGTCATATTCGGCCATAAACCGCTGTTTCTTCTGTTGGGGTAATTCAGGCAGTTCCGCGCGGACGCTTTCGATATAGCCCTCCTCTAGCTCAAGTGGGAGAAGATCCGGATCTGGGAAATAACGGTAATCGTTCGCCTCCTCCTTGCTTCGCATTGGACGGGTCTCGTTCTTGTTTGCATCGTAAAGGCGGGTTTCTTGGGTGACATCCTCTCCCGCGTCAAGGACATCGGTTTGACGCTGTAACTCGTAGTTGATCGCACGCTCGACAAACCGGAAAGAGTTTAGGTTTTTCAATTCGGTCCGCGTCCCCAATGTTGACTCCCCCTTCCGGCGCAAAGACACGTTGGCATCGCATCGGAATGACCCTTCCTGCATGTTGGCATCGGAAATCTCGAGATAGCGCACAAGTGTGTGGATAGTTTTCATGTAGGCAATAGCTTCCTTTGCCGAGCGCATGTCAGGTTCGGAGACGATCTCAAGGAGCGGTGTTCCCGCACGATTGAGATCGATCCCCGACATCGAGTTAAACGCTTCATGCAGTGATTTACCGGCGTCCTCCTCAAGATGGGCCCGTGTTACGCTAATGGTTTTTGGTTCTTCGCCTTCCACTTGGATCTCAACGTGGCCATTAAATACGATTGGGAGCTCATACTGACTGATTTGGTACCCCTTGGGGAGGTCGGGGTAGAAATAATTTTTGCGGGCAAATATAGAACGCCGAGCGATGGAGGCGTCAATAGCCAGCCCAAATTTGACCGCCATGTGTACGGCTTCTCCATTCAAAACGGGCAAAACACCGGGGAGGCCTAGATCCACGGCGCAGGCCTGCGTGTTGGCCTCAGCTCCGTAAACAGTTGAAGCGCCGGAAAAAATCTTGCTGTGTGTCGTGAGCTGGACGTGTATCTCCAGCCCGATTACCGGCTCCCAGCCCATAATACATACTCCTTAATGGGAGGCTCCACGTCTATCAAGGATGCCACCTCTCGGCATGAAATGCATGTCCAGGAGAGCTGCCGAGCGGGGGACGGATCGTCGGATTACACTTTTAATCGAATCCCTCGGGTAGCATGAGATGCCAATCGGTCTCCTGCTGATAGCGGTGAGCGACATTGCAGAGACGTTCCTCCGAAAAATAATTTCCGATAATTTGTAGGCCAGCAGGTAATGTGCCGACGAAACCGGCGGGAATCGACATACCAGGCAATCCGGCAAGGTTCACCGAGACCGTGTAAATATCAGAAAGATACATCGTTACGGGATCATCGGTCCTCTCGCCGAGCTCAAATGCTGCCGTTGGGGACGTCGGACCAACAATCACATCAACGTCCTCGAAGGCCGTCTTGAAGTCGTCACTGATCAATCGGCGTATCTGTTGCGCCTTAAGATAATAGGCATCATAGTAACCAGCTGACAGTGCATAGGTACCGATCATGATCCTGCGTTTAACCTCGGCGCCGAAACCTTCGCCGCGGGAACGGCAGTACAGATCCGATAGGTCTTTAGGATCTTTGCAGCGAAAGCCGTAGCGCACACCGTCGTATCGTGCCAAGTTGGAAGAACACTCCGCTGGTGCCACCACGTAATAAGCCGGTATCGAAAGATGCGTATTGGGGAGACTGATCGTGCGGATTTTGGCACCAAGTGTTTCAAAGACTTTGATTGCGGCGTCAATAAGCGCCTGTATTTCAGTATCCAAGCCCTCGCCGAAGTATTCTTTTGGTAGCCCGATCCTAAGGCCTCGAATGTCATCATTCAGGGACGCCGTAAAATTTGGAACGGGGCGATCCACAGAGGTTGAATCGCGCTCATCGAAACCTGCCATGACGTTGAGCAGCATGGCAACATCTTCGGCGGATCGCGCCATTGGGCCACCTTGGTCAAGACTGGAGGCGAAGGCGATCATGCCGTAGCGGGAAACCCGGCCATAAGTCGGCTTAAGGCCTGTGATGCCGCATAACGAAGCGGGTTGACGAATGGAACCGCCAGTATCGGTCCCGGTAGCTGCCGGAGCAATTCGTGAGGCGAGAGCGCATGCAGCCCCGCCTGATGAGCCGCCAGGGACTCGCTCTGGATCCCACGGGTTTTTAACCGCTCCGTAGTAACTGGTCTCATTCGACGACCCCATGGCGAATTCATCCATGTTCGTCTTGCCTAACATTACCATACCCGCCTGATTGATACGTTTGATTACGGTGGCATCATACGGAGCGATGAAGGAGTCAAGCATGCGTGATCCACAGGTTGTTTTGACACCAAGTGTGCAAAAAATGTCTTTATGAGCGATCGGCACACCGGTTAATGGCCCACAAGTGCCGGATCGAAGCAATACATCAGCAGCCTTTGCTTGAGCCAACGCCTGATCGCTTGTGATTGTTATAAAACAATTGAGTTTTGGATTGAATCGTTCAATTCGATCGAGATACGTACGGGTTAATTCTTCGCTGCTTATATCCCTCGCACGCAGCGCGGCAGACAGCTCGGCGAGCGTCTTCTTGTGCAGGCTATTTTCTGGATTTGAGACTGCCACAGACGGCTCTATTCGATTCGCGCCGCAGCTTTGTGGTCGCGTTGCATGCTATGAAGCCTGTCGACGCTCTAAAGACCGCTATTTCCTACTCGATGACCTTAGGCACCAGGTAATGTCCCTCCTTGACCTGCGGTGCAATACTTTGGAAGCGCTCCCGTTCATCGACCTCAACCACCGCGTCGCTGCGGAGCCGCGCGTTAATCGCAAGCGGGTGAGCCATAGGAAGGACCCCTTTGGGGTCGACAGCGTTCATCTGCTCGATAAGTTGGAGAATATTGGAGAGATCCCGCGCGTACTCAGCGACCTCCTCGGCAGTCAAGGCAAGGCGCGCGAGCCACGCGATCTTTTCCACGTCCTTCTTTTGTAGTGACATAAAGACTCCGTTGTTATTATTTGAAAATGATAAATTTATTACAATCCATTGCTTGCCCAAAGTCCGTCCCATTGATACAGTAGAATACAGTAGTAATCACCGCATAGGTGAAAACGGATCCGGCGGACCCTGTTGACAGATTGTCAGGCGAAAAAGCGCATTTCGCGTGGCCGCAGGCTATCTTTATACGCTATGCTCATTGAGAAAGCGGCATTGTGCAATAGGCTTGGATCGCTGAACTATCCGGTTAAATTCAGCATCCTCATCAATCATCAATTGGAGATTGCAGGAAATATGACCCATGTTCAATAGGTTACGCGGTCTCTTTTCGAACGACCTGTCCATAGACCTGGGCACGGCAAACACGCTGATTTATGTGCGGGGCAAGGGGATCGTGCTCAACGAGCCTTCCGTGGTAGCCATCCGCCAGGGGCGGGACGCCATCAATCTAAAGTCTATTGCGGCTGTCGGGGTAGAGGCCAAACGCATGCTGGGGCGCACACCCGCCCATATCCGCGCGGTGCGCCCATTGAAAGACGGTGTTATCGCCGATTTTACTGTTACGGAGAAGATGCTGCAGTACTTCATACACCAAGCGCATGGGTCTGTGTTTCTAAAACCCAGTCCACGTGTCCTGGTGGCAGTGCCTTGTGGATCAACGCAGGTGGAACGGCGGGCGATTCGGGAAGCTGCCGCTGGCGCTGGGGCGCGGACTGTGCATCTCATCGCGGAACCCATGGCTGCGGCAATCGGCGCCGGCATCCCTGTCAGCGAAGCGCGCGGATCGATGGTCTTAGATATCGGCGGCGGCACTACGGAGGTCGCGGTTATCTCCTTGAATGGTATTGTCTATTCTGCCTCTGTGCGGATTGGCGGGGACCGATTCGATGAAGCAATAATCAGTTATGTTCGCCGCAACTATGGCAGCCTGATTGGTGATGCCACCGCGGAGAGAATCAAGCATGAGATCGGCTGCGCTTACCCGGGGAACGAGGTGCGTGAGATCGAGATAAGAGGCCGAAACCTTGCTGAGGGGATCCCCCGCAGGTTTACGCTGAATAGCAACGAGATTCTGGAAGCCGTGCAGGAGCCACTGGCAGGCATTGTTGGGGCGGTCAAGGGCGCTTTGGAGCAAACCCCACCGGAACTCGCCTCAGATGTTGCGGAGCGGGGACTCATCCTGACAGGTGGTGGTGCGCTCTTGCGGGACATCGACCGGCTATTTATGCAGGAGACTGGGTTACCGGTCATCATCGCAGAGGATCCACTGACTTGTGTAGCTCGTGGCGGCGGCCGGGTGCTGGAGATGATAGAGGAGTACGGGCCCGACGTACTAGCGCTGGAATAGCACCGCCTACGCCACTCAATTTCAGTTGAGGAGCGCATCATAAAACCGCTGTTCCTGAGAAGTCCGGCGCAGATCGTACGTCTAGCAGCATTCGTCATCGCGTCGGTCATTTTAATGACTGTTGATCACCGCCACGGTCATCTGGAGACCGTGCGCTCGACACTCTCTGTTGTCGTGTATCCAATCCAATATTTGGTCAACCTGCCCATAGAGATGGGACAGTGGATGATGAACTCGTTGGTTACACGTGAATCGCTGCTGAATGAAAATGCTCGGCTACGGAAAGAACACTTATTACTCAGTTCGAAACTCCAAAAGTTTGCTGCGCTGGAGGTGGAAAACCAGCGTCTAAACGAACTGCTAGAATCATCTTTCAAAGTCGGCGAACGGGTTCTCGTTGCTGAACTTCTGGCGGTGGCGCTTGAACGTTTCAAACGTCAGGTTGTGATCAATAAAGGTGCTAAGGAGGGCGCATATAATGGACAACCCATTGTCGATGCTGAAGGTATCATGGGCCAGATTGTGCACGTTGGCCCATTCTCCAGTACCGTGATGTTAATAACAGATCCGAGTCATGCCATACCTGTTCAAGTTAACCGAAATGGGCTCAGGGCAATAGCGATTGGCACTGGCGCCACTAACAGCCTTGAATTGGAATATGTTCCAAATAATGCAGACATCAGGGTAGATGATCTCCTAGTTTCCTCGGGACTCGGTAGCCGGTTCCCGCCTGGTTACCCCGTTGGCCGGGTCACCAATGTTTCCGTAGATCCGGGCCAACCATTTGCTAAAGTGACTGTGATACCGAGTGCAAAACTCGACCGAAGTCGCGAGGTGTTGCTAGTCTGGCCGCCGGATCAAGCAGGCGAACTTGACCCAGCGTCGGCCAGCGCTACTAAGTCGTGACCCTCGCCAAACGCCATGGTAGTTGGGTCATTGTATTAACCTTCGTGGCCGCCTTCTTGCTGGATGCGATGCCGCTGCCCGACTGGGCCGTAGACGCCCGCCCGTTATGGGTAGCGCTTGTTCTTATCTACTGGTGCATGGCCTTGCCGGAGCGTATCGGGATAGGAATCGCGTGGGTGTTAGGACTGCTACTGGATGTGATGCAGGGGACGCTACTCGGTCATTATGCCCTAGGGCTGGTCGTGGTCGCGTACGTTACGGTGCAAACCCATCGTGGTGTGCGCGTATTTCCTCTCTTGCAACAAGCTGTCCTAGTTGGTTTTTTGTTGCTTTTTTATCTGCTCTTATCTCTGTGGGTGCGTGGCATTGTAGGGCTGCCTCCAGAAAAGTGGTCCTACTGGTTGCCGGCGGCGACGAGTATGGTGTTATGGCCCTGGGTATTTATCATATTGCGTGACTTGCGGCGCAAATATAATGTTTCCTGATATGAGTTACGAAGTTCGATGCAGCGTCAATTAGTCTTTAAAGATCTGAGCCGCGAGAACCGGATCTTCAAAAGCCGCATGACCGTGGCTGTTGTGATCATGGTTATATCTGTTTCATTGATTATTGTACGTCTAGTTGACTTACAACTCATTAAACATGCGCATTTTATTACCTTGTCTCATGAAAACCGGGTCAAAGTTTTACCCATCCCTCCGATCCGCGGTTTAATCTATAGTCGTGACGGTGTGTTGCTCGCGGATAACCAACCGGCGTTCAGTTTGGAAATGGTACCAGAGCAAGTAGAGGACGTAGACGCTACCATTGCCGAGTTAGCTAGGATCATTGATATCAACGCAGTTGATATTCAGCGGTTCTATAAGCTGTTGAACGAGCAACGTCGCTTCGACGCGGTGCCATTACGTTTTCGTTTGAGTGACGAGGAGGTAGCTCGTTTTTCGGTCAATCGCCATCGTTTCCCCGGCGTAGATATCGCGGCGCGCCTTACGAGATATTATCCACTTGGTTCTCAAACTGCCCACGCCGTGGGGTACGTTGGGCGTATCGATGAAAATGATCTTGAACGTGTCGACGTATCCAACTACAGCGGCAGCACGCACATCGGGAAGCTCGGGATAGAGAGAGCCTATGAAGACGTGCTACATGGACGTGTAGGCTACCAGCAAGTCGAGGTTAATGTCCGCGGGCGCATATTACGCGTATTGGATCGAACGCCGGCATTACCGGGCCAAGATCTTTTCTTGAGCCTTGATGTTTCTTTGCAGAAGCTAGCAACCGAGGCACTGACAGGCTGGCGGGGAGCGATTGTTGCGATCGACCCTCAGACCGGCGGGGTACTTGCGATGGTAAGTTCCCCAGGTTATGACCCGAATGTATTTGTTTACGGTATTGAGCCCGAATCATTTGATGAGTTACGCCGCTCGCCCGATGGGCCGCTCTTCAACCGGGCAGTGCAGGGGCACTATCCGCCTGGCTCCACGATCAAACCGTTTCTTGGGCTTGCTGCGCTTGAGTACGGATTAAGGACTCCGGATCAGGGAACGTGGTGCCCCGGCTGGTTCAAGCTCAAGGGGAGTCGTCACATATTCCGCGATTGGAAGCGAGGCGGGCACGGCGATACTGATCTCTCCCGCGCGATTACAGAGTCCTGCGATATCTATTTTTACAGTTTGGCCCATGATATGGGCATTGACCGTATCAATTTATTTTTGACCCGCTTTGGTTGGGGTGGAAAGACTGGCATTGATATCACGGGTGAAGGGGACGGCCTCATACCCTCGCCGGAATGGAAGCGAAAGAATTGGCATCTGCCCTGGTACCCGGGTGAGACTCTGATTAACGGGATCGGTCAGGGTTTTACGCTTGTTACGCCAATTCAACTTGCGTCTGCAACGGCAGCGCTGAGCTCACGCGGTCGGCAGATGCATCCTCGGCTGGTTGTGCGCATAGAGGACCCTATGGCCGATCGCTCAGCGGTGTTGTCGAACGAGAGTGAGTCTTGGATCGTGGTTAATGAGGAAGCATATTGGGATCAGATCATTTCTGCCATGGTTGACGTAGTACATGGTCCGACAGGTACAGCTCGTGCAAGTGGACGGAATGCCCCTTACCGTTATGCGGGAAAGACTGGTACCTCACAGTTGGTAACAATAGATCATGATAAGAGGAATGATGGGGATGATTTGCCTGAGAACCTGCGTGATCATTCCCTATTTATTGGATTTGCTCCGGCCGACGTCCCAAGCATTGCTGTGGCAGTTGTTGTAGAGAACGGCGGCAGTGGGAGTAAAGTGGCTGCACCGATTGCTCGTAAGTTATTTGATCATTACCTTTCTAAGTCGAGGATATAAGGGAAACAACGCGTGAATACGCAGCAAGATCTGCTTCAGCGTCTGCACATCGATGTGCCCCTGTTATTTTCATTAATTGTGCTGTGCGGGATCGGTCTTGTGGTGCTCTACAGCGCTGCGGATCAAGATACGGAGGTCATCGTTCGACAGGGTATACGCATTGGCTTGGCCTTTGGTTTGATGTTTCTCGTGGCCCAGATCCCGCCGTATCAGATCGCACGCTGGGCCCCTTGGTTCTATTTCCTCGGGCTCGTTCTGTTGGCATTGGTTCTTGCCGTTGGCGATATTGGTAAAGGGGCGCAGCGCTGGTTGGACCTGGGGCTATTCCAGATTCAGCCATCTGAGATAATGAAGATCGCTGTGCCGATGGCAGTCGCCTGGCACCTGGCAGATAAATCCCTTCCACCTCGATTACTTCGCGTCATAGTCGCCTGCCTTTTAATTTTTATTCCCGTCATTATGATTGCGCGTCAGCCTGATTTGGGCACGGCCGTGCTTGTCGGTGCTGCAGGCATTGCCGTCCTGTTTCTGGCCGGGATTCAGTGGCGCATGATCGCTGCCTTTGGTTTGCTTGCGGCATTCTGCATACCATTGGTGTGGCATCTGATGCACGATTATCAGCGCCTGCGAGTTCTGAACTTTCTTGATCCACAGCAGGATCCGCTTGGTGCTGGTTGGAGCATCATACAGTCGAACATCGCCGTGGGTTCTGGTGGCCTATATGGTAAGGGGTGGTTGAATGGGACGCAGTCCCATCTTGAGTTTCTACCCGAGCGCTCAACTGATTTTGTGTTTGCCGTCTACTGCGAGGAGTTTGGCTTCATGGGCGTATTGTTGTTGTTGTCACTTTATGGATTAGTGATTTTGCGATCCGTTTATATTGCCATGCATGCTCAGAATACTTTTGGTCGTCTGTTAGCGGGCGGGTTGACATTAACGTTTTTTGTTTACATCTTCGTCAATATGGGCATGGTTACTGGGCAGCTACCGGTGGTAGGAATTTCATTGCCGTTGATAAGCTTTGGCGGTACCTCTTTAGTGACACTCATGGCTGGTTTCGGTATCCTGATGGCTATTCATACGCATCGGAGACTGCTGTCCAATTAATTAGGTTAATTGGCACGCATGTTAAAACGTATCGGCTCTATTCTGGCACTTGTGGTTTCTTGGATGGGCATCACCGGCGCTACATCCATCGATCAAGCAGAGCTAAATAGATTTATCGATAGTATGGTGCAGCAGCATGCGTTTAAGGGCAGCGAGCTGCATTCTCTGTTTCAGCAAGCCAGACTATCTCCTGAGGTCCTTCAGGCTATTTCAAGGCCCGCCGAAAGTAGGCCGTGGTACCGGTATCGGCCTATTTTTTTGACTACAGAGCGCGTTGCCGGCGGGGTTGGATTCTGGAGCGCTAATGCCGAAACATTAAGCAGTACAGAGGCAACGTATGGTGTTGCCCCCCAGATCGTGGTTGCCATTATTGGGGTCGAAACACGCTATGGAGCCAATAACGGTAAGTATCGGGTCATGGATTCTCTGACGACGCTGGCGTTCAACTATCCGGAACGCAGTGCATTTTTTCGTGGTGAGTTAGAACACTATCTGTTGCTCGTGCGCGAACAGCGTATCGAGCCGCTGTCGTTGAAAGGTTCTTATGCCGGCGCGATGGGCCTGCCGCAGTTCATCTCGAGTAGTTACCGACGCTATGCCGTGGATTACGATGGAGATGGGATCAGTGATATCTGGAACAATCCAACGGATGCAATCGCAAGCGTTGCCAACTATCTGAGCGCGCATGGTTGGCAGGCTGACAAGGCAGTTGCCCTCCCCGCTACGGTGATCGGTGAACGCCATCAGGAGTTCATCGAACTAGGGCTTAAGCCCCAGATTAAACTTGCCCAGGTAAACGACTATGGTATCCAACTTGAAGGCGACGCACCCGATGACGCATTAGGATCGTTAGTGGTCCTCGAGACCGAAACTGGACAAGAGTATTGGGTAGGGCTGACGAATTTTTACGTGATTACGCGTTACAATCACAGCGCGCTCTATGCGATGGCGATATATCAACTTTCAGAGGAAATCCGATTACAGTATGAAGCGCAGTTCAAGGACTAAAGGCCGGTTAAACGAGAGGTCGGTAACACTGCGAGCGGCGCAACAGGCATTTACTCAGATTGACCTGAGGGGGGCCCTGTTAAATCTAGCGCTGGCCGTATCTCTTACTGCCTGCGGTATCAGTGAGGAACGAGACGGTGCCCCCGAGGAACCAGTGGATGTATCTTACATCCCGGACGCTGTGCCTAAGGTTGAACCGCGCAGTCGGTACGGCAATCCGAAATCGTACGTAGTGAATGGCAGGCAGTATTACGTGATGAGCCGTAGCGGCGGCTATTTCGAACGGGGGATCGCCTCGTGGTACGGTACAAAGTTTCATGGTAGACGGACCTCCAGCGGTGAACCTTATGACATGTATGCGATGACAGCAGCTCACCGTACTTTGCCGATACCTACATATGTGCAAGTGACCAATCTGCGAAATGGCCGCAAGATCATCGTTCGAGTCAATGATCGGGGTCCGTTTCACCAGAATCGCATTATTGACCTTTCTTACGCCGGGGCGAAGAAGCTTGGCATCGCGGCCAAAGGCACGGGGTTGGTCGAGGTGCGCGCAATTGATCCGAGAGCGCCGAACGAGGAGCCGGTGAAATTGAGGACGGCATCTAGGAGCGGTGACTCAAGCAACTTCTACTTGCAGGTTGGCGCTTTTGCGGAGTTAATGAATGCCAAGCGGCTCAAATCGCAATTAGCGGCTATGGGAGAGTCGCTCGTGCGGATCAATCAGGCGGTTGTTTCGGGGCGGACCTTCTACCGTGTGCGGATAGGTCCGATTATGAGCGTCGAGGCCGCTGATAGTCTGGTGGATACGCTAGCAGAACTTGGCATTGATAAGCCCCACTTCGTTTTCGATTGATTCCATTGCAGTTTATTCGATATTTGCTCGCAATTTTGCGTAAAATAGCCGATCTTTTTGAAACGGTTAAGAACTTTCGGTAATGAAATGCTTTAGCCAGTATCTTACGCTGCTGATGCTGTTTGTGAGCGCCAGCAGCTTTGCGGCTGCGCCTATCCTACCGTCGCCGCCAACGCTCGACGCCAGGGCCTACCTGCTATTGGATTACCACAGTGGCGAAATACTGGCGGAGAAGGGCATCGATGACCCTGTGGAACCCGCAAGCCTTACAAAATTGATGACTGCCTATGTGGTAGCAAGTGAATTGGCCTCTGCGCATGTCAGCCTTGATGACAGGGTCACTGTGAGTGAGAAGGCTTGGCGCATGGGAGGCTCCCGAATGTTTATCGAGGTAGACACTCAGGTCGCTGTCGAAGATCTCCTTACAGGTGTGATCGTGCAGTCGGGCAATGATGCAAGTGTGGCACTTGCGGAACATGTCTCGGGCACTGAAGAGGCTTTTGCAGCGATCATGAACCAACACGCAATACAGCTGGGCATGAGTGGAAGCAGTTTTGTGAACAGTACGGGGCTCCCGGATCCAGACCACTACACGACCACACGTGATATGGCTATCCTTGCAGCGGCATTGAAACGGGATTTTCCCTATATTTATGATCTGCATGCAATGCGCGAGTTTACCTTTAATGGGATCAGGCAGTTCAATCGCAACAAACTGCTGTGGCGGGATGAGTCGGTCGATGGGGTCAAGACCGGCTACACGGATTCGGCAGGCTATTGTTTAGTGGCATCCGCCCAGCGTGGTGATATGCGACTCATTTCCGTCGTGATGGGTTCCACGAGTGAGAATACGAGAGTCAAAGCCAGTCAAGCACTATTGAATTACGGGTTCCGTTTTTTTGAGACCCATATGCTTTATGAGGCATTCGAACCGCTGACCCGTGAGCGAATCTGGAAAGGGAAGTCGGAGACGCTAGATCTGGGACTGGATAAGGCGCTCTATGTCACTATACCGCGGGGACAGTATGAGCGGCTTGATGCAACGGTGCAGCTGAATACACCGATCATTGCGCCGGTAGAGATGGCACAGCCACTGGGTATGGTCAAAGTAACGCTGGCAGAGAATGATCTGGCGGAGCGCTCTCTGATCGCCCTACAGTCTGTGCCCAAGGGCAACCTGTTCCATCGCATGGCAGATGCCGTCAGACTGCTGTTCCACTAGGTCGGGCGATGTCCATTGTCTATCTGAACGGAGAGTATCTGCCGATTGATAAGGCCCACATATCGGTACTCGACCGTGGATTTATGTTCGGTGACAGCATCTATGAGATTATTCCTGCCTATTCAGGGCAACTCTTCCGGCTGGAGCAACACCTCCAGCGCCTCGATAGAAGTCTGAAATCGATACGTTTGGTTAATCCGCTGACGCCGCATGAGTGGCAGCAAATGTTGCAGCGACTGCTGGAGAAAAATGGTGCAGGGGATCAGTCCGTCTATCTTCAAGTAACACGCGGTGTTGCAGAGCGCGACCACGTCATTCCACCGCAGCTTACACCCACTGTGTTTGCCATGTGTCAGTCCATGGACCAGGGCCGTAAGGAAACCGGTGTTGCCGCCGTTACGCTAACGGACTTTCGTTGGAAGCGTTGTGACATCAAAGCTACGACACTGTTGCCCAATGTCCTGCTGCGTCAGGAAGCGGATGACAGGGGGGCAACAGAGGCAATACTGCTGAGGGAAGGGCGCGTCACCGAGGGTGCTGCAAGTAACGTATTTATTGTCTTGGAAGGCGTGGTCAAAACGCCGCCCAAAAGTCATCTCCTCCTGCCCGGTATCACTCGGGACTTTGTCTTGGAGTTACTGGCGTCTGCTGGTATCCCTCATCAGGAGATTGAAATTGACAAAATGGAACTCCGTCGTGCTGAGGAAATTTGGGTCACAAGTTCGATCCGGGAAATCGTGCCGGTCATCAAGCTCGATGATCAGCCCGTGGGTGATGGTCGGCCAGGGCACATGTGGGGAAAGGTCATATCGCTGTACCAGGCGCATAAGCGCGCGCCAAAGAATGCAGCGACGGCTAGAGCCTCTTAACGTTGCCGTAACATCCAATCAAAAGTTCTAATCGTGTTTGTATGGGAGGAATTATGCCCATCGTTGATGCGGAGTCCGATCTAAGTTGTGCGGCCGCTGATGAAGCTTTCAGTGGACCGGACACAGAAAAACACTATCCGCCTGACCTTGGACTTGAGCCCTTGCACATCGATATTGATCTGCACGTCGATCTTGGGAACGAAACCACAAATGGTACGGTCATCACCACGGTTCAGGCCCGACGTGACGGGATTCGGATTCTGCGCCTGGACGCACTTGACTTTGAAGATCTTGAAGTCTGGGACGTAGATGATAAGCCTCTAACCCACCGGTATGACGGTCATGCGATCACGATTTCCTGGGAAGAACCTTTTATCAATTCGGAGGAGCGCCGCATAGCCGTCTGCTACCGTGTGACCCAGCCAGTCAGTGGTCTTTTCTTCTCGAAGCCGACGGACGCCTATCCTGATGATCCATGGTTCGCAGCGACCGACCATGAAACCGAGCGGGCCAGATATTGGTTACCCTGTATTGATCTGCCCAACGTCAGAACGAGGCTTGATTTTCATCTGCGTGCGGATGGACGCTTTACTATTCTCGCCAATGGCAGCCTGATTGACGAGATCGAGCATGATGATGGGACCAAGACCGCCCATTGGCGTCTTGAGTATCGCTGTCCAAGCTACCTTGCGTCCTTTGCCATTGGAGACTTCATGCGCATCGACGACGACGCCGTTGGTGATATCCCCATTGCCTATTTCGCTGTGCCACGTTTCTCTGAAGCCGACCTACGCCGATCCTTTGGGCGCACGCGCGATATGCTGGTATGGATGATCGAAAAACTCGGTATGCCATATCCGTTTCCGAAGTACTTCCAATTTGCCCTCCCGAGCTTTTATGGTGCCATGGAAAATATTTCGCTGGTCAGTTGGAACGATATCTTCATCCTGGACGAGATCCTGGCAAAGGAGTGGGAGCAGTTTGTCGATGCCGTGAATGTCCATGAAATGGCCCATAGTTATTTTGGTGACGCTGTTGTCTGCCGCGACTTTGCCCATGCTTGGCTCAAGGAATCGTGGGCAACCTACATGGAACAATGCTGGTTCGAGGACAGCCTTGGAGAGGATGAAGGACAGTATGAATTCTACCGCAATGCCGTGGCCTACTTGACTGAGGCCAGTGAGCGTTATCAGCGACCTATCGTGACACGGCAGTTCAGATCATCCCGTGATATGTATGATAGGCACCTTTATCCAGGTGGCGCCTGTCGTCTGCACATGCTCCGGCGTGTGTTGGGGGATGACGTATTTTGGAACGCCGTATCGGATTATCTAAAGCGTTACGCCGGTAAGGTTGTAGAGACGGATGACTTTCGGCGTGTCCTGGAGGAAGGTTCTGGACGTTCCTTGGGGCAATGGTTCGATCAATGGTTTTTCACGCCGGGCTATCCGTCGCTGAAGGTGCGATTCAAATATGACGAGTCCAGTTCGCAGGGTACTTTCGAGATCGAACAAAAACAAGTCGACCGCGATAAAGGCATACCGGCTTTTATGCTTGAGACAGCGATCGGCTGGACACTGGATGGTCAGGATCACTCTCAGCCCGTGACACTTGAATATGCAAAACATACCTTTACTGTCGATATCCCGCGGCCACCGGAACAGGTCCGGTTTGATCCCGAAACCAAGGTGCTCGTAAAACTTGACTTTAATCCAGGTGACACCTTGCTCCGTTGCCAGCTTAACGCCGCCAAGGACGTTATCGGGCGGATCCTGGCTGCCAGGGAGCTGGCGAAGACGGGGAAACACGGCAATATTCGGGCGATCATTGACGCATATGCCACGGAAAGGTTCTGGGGTGTGCGAGAGCAGATGGCAAAGAGCTTGGGTAAGGTTGGGGTGGAGGCAGGGCTTCAAGGGATCTTGGAGATCATTCCAATGGAAGGTGATCCGAGGGTTCTCGAAGCCGTCTTTCATGCAGCGGCAAGCTACCGCGATCCGCGTATTAAAGACGCCGTGCTGGAGCGTCTAGACGGCGAACTGCCGTACCGCGCGAGGATGGCGGCCTATGAAGGCTTGGGTGCTCAGCGTGGCGATGCACCCTGGGAACTGCTCCTCGAGGCGGCAGCGAGGGAAGATTTTTCAGGCTTCATGCAGAGTGGGGCGTTTCGGGGGTTGGCCGCCACCCGCAAGTCAGAGGCTGTCGATATACTCTTGGAAAGAGTTCCCTATGGGGCGACTCAGCACAGAGGCCGCCCGGCGGCGGTTGCCGCGCTTGCTGAGCTTGGTAGCGTGCAGGAGGCGGGGAGGCGGGAGCAGATTGTGGAGGCGTTGGTTGACTTGCTACGCGATCCGGTGGAAAAGGTTCGACGTGCAGCGGCGGAAGGTCTGAAGACTGTGCATGCTACGGAGGCGATCCCGGCGCTGGAGGCCTATCGTAGCGCATTGCCGCAGCAGGAACAGGTCAAGCTGGATCGCCTGTTGGATAAATTGAGGGTGGATGAAAAGCCGACGGAGCGTTCGCTGCAAAAGCAGCTTGAGGAGTTGCGGGACAAGTTTCGCACCTTGGAAGATCGCCTCCAGAAGCTCGAATCTGGACTTGAGGATTAGGGGCCCGGATCAGACGGGCCATCGGAAACGACGTCTCGAACCATGGAGATCTTTAAAGAATTTGTTATCGAGGCGGCGCACAGTCTCCCCAATCTGCCGGAGGGGCACAAATGCCGCAGGCTGCACGGGCACTCTTTTCATGTTGCGGTGCATATTGCTGGGGATGTCGATGCTAAGTTAGGTTGGGTTATCGATTTTGCCGAGATCGGCGAAAAGTTTCAGCCTTTATTTGATCAGCTTGATCATACCTATCTCAACGATGTTGAAGGACTGGAAAATCCAACCAGCGAAAACCTTGCGCGCTGGATCTGGAAGCGCCTTAAAACCTCCCTTCCCCAAGTCTCAAGGATCGTGGTACGGGAGACTTGTACTGCTGGATGCATCTATGAAGGGAGTGATAGCTAAATGCTGCCGTAGTGCTTGATCTTTGGGTAAGGCGATCGGGGATGGCTAGATACTGCGGCTCCTGTCGGTGGCATCATCGCCCGGTGTGAGTGTCAGTTCCCCTTTGTAGTCAAAGGGCACCGGTGCACCAAACGTCCCGATCTTGATCTTTCCTTTAAAGCGGTACGCTAAAGCCTCCCTCTGACTGAGTTCTTGAAACTGACGCAGTATACCGATCAGCGTGCTGGTGACCGCAACGCGTGTTATCGCCTCGCCGTATCCCGGGACATTAAAAGCCTCATTACTGACGCCACTTGCAAATTCTTCATCGTTGATCTCAAGGTCAAAGCTCATTCCCTTGATGTCAAGATCGAAATCGTTTGGGTTCTGTAAACGTAGCGTCAACAGATACTGCTGTTCAAAAAAGGTAGCATTCAGTAACTCAATGTTCTTGAGTGTTAAGCGGAGAGGCTCAAGCTCGGATGGAATGGAAGCACAGCCGGCGAGGGCGAGGCTCGCATAGATCAGCAAAAAGAGGCGGGCGTTGGCTGGATTCATTTTAGGGCAAGCGTGCATGCGCTGAGGCGACTGATTCTCAACAAGCAGTAATTATATACCAGGGGGCGGCTTTAAGGAGCTAATCGCGCCCAGCCCGAGCCCGCGGCGCTGGCCAGCCAGGCCGAGGTGCCATGTGGTAAAATAACGCAACTTTCATGCTGATCGATGATCTAGGTCCCTGAATTGAGGCCACAAATTGATGGACATCATTGAGACCACCGAATTATTGGGTGACGGAATAGGGCCTGAGCTCAGGGAGGTGGTACATGCTGTCGCAGATGCCTTGCCGGTTAAGTTTCGTTTTCACCCGGTGGACTTCTCCCTTGAGGCACGTGAGCGGAACGCACGGGCTTGCTATGACGACGCAGATCATTCGATGCGTCGGACCAAACTGGCATTGAAGTATCCAACCATTACGAAGACCGAGAGTCCCAATGCCGTAATTCGCCAGCTATGTAATTTTAGCGTGATCTTGCGTCCCGTTATGTCGATCAAGGGGATCTCGTCAAACTTCAAGGAAAATGTGTTCCTGTACATCGTTCGTATTGCCACCGGCGGTACCTACGATGATCCAGGCCGTCCCATTGGCAAAGATGCTGCGATATCCATTCGTATTGTTGAACGTGAGCCGTGCCGACAAGCTGCGGTGTTTGCGTTCCGATTGGCGCGGGCCAAAGGGCTCAAGGTTACGTCCTCATCGAAGCACACCATACAGCGCATCACAGACGGCCTCTTTCAGTCTGTAGTCGAAGAGGTGCATCAGGCCTTTCCGGACGTATCGCACAATGTGGAGCTCTTTGATGCTTTGTTAGCCAAGATCATCCTGAACCCGGACGACTTTCAGGTGATCTTGGTTTTGAATGAGTACGGTGATTTTCTTTCAGATATGGCCAGCGGCTTGGTCGGAAGCTTGGGGACAGGGGCTAGTGGCAATTTCAGTTTCGATGAAAATGACGACGTCAATATTGCTATGTTTGACCCGGCCGGTGGGACGGCGCCCGATATCGCTGGCCAGAATAAGGCGAATCCGACTGCCATGTTGCTTTCATTGGGCATGCTGTTCGATCATATCGACCGCTATGACATCGGCCATGCGCTGCGCCTGTCTATACTTTCTGCAATCAGTGACGGGGAACGCACCCAGGATATCGGCGGTACGCTGGGCACAAAGGAGTTCGTTCAGCGGGTAATTGAGCGACTGCCCGACCATCTCCCTGCGCACGCCGCATAAGGGCGCAGTCGCGGGCCATCTGCCAGCGTCACGCTTTAAGACCGATCCCTCGATTGAGGACATAGAGGCTTGCCGCAATGAGCGCGGTGATAAATACAATGATGATCGCGAACGCGGTGAAGATGTTGATATCTGATACGCCCAGGATCCCATACCGAAAGGTGTTCACCATATAAAGAACTGGGTTCGCGTGCGAGACGCTCTGCCAGAAATCGGGCAAAAGCGTAATGGAGTAGAACACACCGCCAAGGTAGGTCAGCGGTGTGAGGACAAAAGTGGGGATTATAGATATATCGTCAAATTTTGTTGCAAACACACCGTTTAGAAATCCGCCAAGTGAAAATAGAATCGCGGTCATGAGCACCACGGATGCCATCACCAGAAAGTTGTTTATGTGAAGGCCTGTGAAAAAGAGCGCGACGCCCGTTACGACTACTCCGACCATCAGGCCACGTACAACACCGCCGGTGATGTAGCCAGCCAGGATAACGAAATTGGGTATCGGCGCGATCAACATTTCCTCGATATGCTTCTGGAACTTGGCGCCAAAAAACGAAGAGACGACATTCGTGTAGGAGCTGTTGATTACAGCCATCATGATGATGCCTGGCGCGATATACTCCATATAGCTAAAGCCGCCCATCTTTCCGATTCGCGGGCCGATGAGCTGCCCGAAGATGACGAAATAAAGGGTCATGCTAATGGCAGGCGGCAAGATCGTCTGTATCCAGATTCGGGTAAAACGGGTCACTTCCTTTCTGACGATGGTTTGGTATGCAATTAGATCCCTTTTAATACTCATTGACGTCCTAAAGCCTCCTTGATATGGGTTCGGTTCCACTGCCGTTGTTGTCGACTAGTCGCAAGAACAACTCTTCCAGCCGGTTTGCCTTATTTCGCATGCTCAGGACTTCGATGTCGTTTTCCGAAAGTAATCTGAATAACTCGTTGATGCTTTGGTTTTTGGAGACGTCGACTTCAAGGGTAGATTCGTCGATGAGTTGAATTCGATATCCGTCAATGGTAGGTGGGCTCGGGAGACGCCTCTTCAAATCCAATACAAAGGTCTCGATATTGAGCTTCGTTAGAAGCTGCTTCATAGATGTGTCCTCGATGATTTTGCCCTTGTCGATAATGGTGATGTCCTTGCACAGGGATTCCGCTTCTTCCAGATAGTGCGTTGTTAGGACAATGGTTGTGCCACGTGAGTTGATTTCTTTTAGAAACTCCCACATGGATCGTCTCAACTCTACGTCTACGCCGGCCGTTGGCTCATCCAGTATTAAAAGCTTGGGTTCGTGAACGAGCGCTCGCGCGATCATTAACCTACGCTTTAAACCACCGGATAACGTCCGCGAGCGATCATGCCGTTTCTCCCACAACCCCAGTTTCTTAAGATATTTTTCTGCACGCTCATACGCGAGGCGCTTCTCAATCCCATAAAATCCGCCCTGGTTCACCACGATTTGGAGGCCCGATTCAAATTGCGAGAAATTGATCTCCTGTGGCACGAGACCGATATACGACTTGGCGGCTTCCAGTTCTTTATCGATATCCTTGCCGAAGACAAAGACTTTGCCGGCTGTCTTCGTCACGAGCGAGGTGATGATCCCGATGGTGGTTGACTTGCCAGCACCATTCGGTCCGAGGAGTGCCCTAAAATCCCCCTCACGGACGACAATATCAATGCCCTTTAAGGCCTCCAGGCCATTGGCGTAGGTCTTGCGAAGTCCCTGGATTTGAAGTGCATTCATCTGATGTTACGTTGTAGGCTCATAGGCGGTTGTATTCTACTATACCGGCGCTGGGCTCTGGCAGCGCCGCTGCAATCGCCTCAGCTGGAGGGTAGGGAAAGCGCTGGCCTCATCATGACTGACGAGGCACTTTGATCGGCAGAGGGTTAGGAATTTCGATTGGCGCTGGAGAACGCCGGGACGTCATATAAGGGCCAGCTGTCGGTCGCACCCGCAGCAGCCAAGAGCGATCGGGCAAGTTCCACATTCTTGTCTTTGAAGGGGCCCGCCACAACGCGGTATCGGCGCTCGCCGCCAATCTCAGTGGTGACGATGTGGGAGTTGAAGGCTTCATGACGCACCCGGTAGCGCTCGGCATTCTCCACTATTCTGAAGCTCCCGATGACGAGGTAGATCTGTGGGCTCGCTGCCCCGGCCACCGAAATCTCAGATGATGGCGCTACGGTATCCTCGGATGTCGGGCTTGCAGCCATCTTCGTCGCTGCCGTCTGCCCGGGCTCCTCCACGCTCGTGAGCGTTGAGTCTGCGTGCTCGTCATCCCGGCATAGCGCACCTTCGGTCACAATCCGATGCCAGGCGCAATCCTCTTCCAGCGCGGCGGACACGGCGTGATCACTGAGCCCCTTACCCGTGGTGAGGTAACTGGCTGCCCCGCCAGCGAGCAGGCCCAGCTTGACAGCGGCGGGTAACGCGCAACCGGCGAGCGACAAGCTCAAGATGGTGAGCGCAAGCGTTTGTGTTGGTTTGACCATCCCCAATCCCAATCAGAGAAAACGTAGACGTGCCCCTAACATCCGCCCCTCCCTGACACGCCTGCGGAGTCAATTTTAAACAATAGCATAGAAGATTTTTCTAAACAAACGAATAAAAAGTATTCGTATCTACATGACTTTATGTATCCCTGGCACGGTGGTGGGGCGGTCCGCGGAGTGGATGGTGTCCGGGGCAAAATGGCCCGCATGGGCACACCCGGCCCTGCCCGCTGGCACGATCAACCCATCGAGGCAGGCACCGCTGGCAGTATACTGATGCCTAGGCCGACGTAGGAGGGGTCGCAGATGGGAAAGCCCGCTGTATGGTTTGTCGATGATTTGTCATCGAATCGCAAACGCTTTCGGGACAACCACCAAGACGCGTTTATCGTGACGACCTTCCGGGAGCCCGCAGAAGTAATGGATGAGCTGGAACAAATGGGGCCGCCCGATGCCTTACTCTGTGATATCTATTTCTATGAAAGTGAGGAGCAAGCCAAGAGGATTGAAGAGCAAATAGGAAATGCCGCAGCAAGACTTCGGGCCCTTGCCGGAGATCTAGGGGCCGGCAACAAGGATGCACAGGCCGGGATCAGGCTTATAGAAGACGTGACGAATTATTTTAAAGGGGATCCGCCATTCCCGCTCTATGCCTATACGTCCAAAGGACCATACATTCTGGATGATTCAGGGTTTGATCGCCTTGTCCAATCAAGCGCACGCTGGCTATTCAAAGGAAGGAATACCCCCGAAGCTGAACGGCGTGTCATCAGCCGCGACATCAAGGCATTGAAAATGCTGCGGTTGCAAGAAGGGATACGAAAACATCTTTGGGCAATGATTTTTATCTCGGCTATCATCGGCTGGTGCGCAGGGAAATTCCTGTGAAGTTCACGGCCAGTAGCCCAAGGGCCCCCGAAGCGGCGCTACAGAGAGACCATCGCACTGCTCGTGTGGTCAACAACCGATATGGAGAAAAACAATGCGCATTCGCAAGATTTTGATCATTGGATTTGGCCTTTTCGCAGCACTGATCATTGCTGTCCTGGTGGCCGCGAGTTTCGTTGACGTCAACCAGTACAAAGGTTTTATAGCCGAGAAAGTCACAGCGGCGACCGGGCGTGATATGAAGATAGCGGGCGATCTGGAACTGGCCGTCTCACTCTCCCCCGCCGTGGTAGCAAACGGGGTAACCTTTGCTAATGCATCTTGGGGTTCAAAACCCGAGATGGTCACGGTGAAGCGCGCCGAGGCCAAGGTGGCGTTATTGCCGCTCATCTTTGGCAAGATTGAGATCAAGCGTTTTGTTCTGATCGAGCCGGAGATCCTGCTGGAGACCAATGCTGAGGGGAAGGGCAATTGGGAGTTTGGTAAACCTAAGGCGAAAGAAGAAAAACCGGAGAAAGAGAGCAAAACGGGAGTGCCCGAGCTCGACATCAGCGAGATCCGCATTGAGAAGGGGCGGCTGACCTACCGGGATGGTAAGACGAAACAGACAACCCAGGTAGGCATCCAGCGCTTGAGCCTGAAATCAAGCAGTATGGGTAGTCCCATTGCACTTCAACTGGCAGCGACCTATAACGATCTCCCGATCAGTGCGGCTGGAACCCTGGGGCCAATCGGTGCGCTCATGAAGAATGAGTCGTTCCCCATCGACATCACTGTCGATGTCGAGGATGCCAAGATCGCTCTGGACGGTTCTATCGACAAACCCATGGACGCCAAGGGTTTGAACCTGGCCGTCTCCGTGAAAGCGGATAATCTCAAAGATCTCTCCAAGCTCGCTGGAACCGAGTTACCGGATGTTGGTCCACTACAGGTCACAGCGAAGCTTTCCGATCCCAAGGGTGGTGTCTACAGCGTCAAAGGTCTCAATTTGAGGCTCGACAAAACAGATCTGGCCGGTGAAGTCTCCGTTACCGTGGCCGGCAAGCGTCCCAGCATCACCGCACGCCTTAGGGCTTCGTTGATTGATGCCACGCCCTTCATGGCCGAGGAAGAGGGCAAAAAGGCGAAGAAGGCCGCAAAGGAGAGTGATCGGATCTTCTCAGCAGAGCCCCTTCCGCTGGATGGACTTCGGGCGGTGAACGCGGACGTGACCCTTCAGGCGGATCGCATTCGCACGCCGAACCTCGTCCTCGATAAGGTCAATGTGGCGGTGAAACTCACGGATGGTCAGTTGCAGGTCAAACCCCTCACCGCAACCGTAGGGGGCGGGACTTTGGCCGCCGACCTGAGCCTGGATGCCAGGGGTAAGGCCGCTGCGTTAGCAGCAAACGTCGATGCCAAGCAGCTTGGTTTGGGAGCCCTGCTCAAGGAGACCAGGGGCGCTGATCTCATGGAAGGCGGCAAGACGGACGTCACGATAAAGGTAGCAGGAAGTGGTGATTCGGTGCGCGCCATTATGGCAGGTCTCAATGGCAACCTGTTGGTGGAGGTAGGCAAAGCGCGCATCAACAATGCCACCATGAATAAGACCACATCGGCTATCGTCACGACAACCCGGGGCCTTATCAATCCCCTCAGCGCCACGGATCCCTATACCAATCTAGAATGCGGCGTCGTTCGCTTTGATATCAAGGACGGCATCGCAACATCCGACAAGGGCATCGGCGTCGAGACCCAAAAGCTCCTTATTTCGGGTGGCGGCGAGGTCAATCTCAAGACTGAAAAACTGCACCTCGGCGTGCAACCCAGGGCGCGCAAGGGCATCGGTGTGGGATCGCTTGCCAGTGTCGTCGTCATAGGGGGCACGCTCGCCCATCCGAAACCCGAAGCCGACCCCGAGGAGCTCGTTAAGAAAGGTGCAGCGGTCGGCGCGGCGGTGGCGACCGGGGGTCTGGCGCTGCTCGGCGGGGCGCTGCTTGACTCGGGTACCAAGGATGAACACCCTTGTGCAACCGCCCTCACAAAGGCGCCGGCCAAGGCGGCAAGTACGGAAGGGGCAAAGCCCGGCGCGTCAACCAAGGAGCCAACGGCAAGTAGCAGTGAGACGAAGGCGGGGGCAGCCTCCAAGGAGAAGGAAACCAAAGAAGAGGGTCTCGGTGGAATGTTGGAGGGGATCAAGAAGGGTATCTTCGGGAAGTAGCCCTCTTGCTATCCCCGGTCAAGCGAATGGCCGTGTATGCTATTTGACCGTGGGCTGTTGAAACGCCAGCGCGCCGGTATGATGCAGCACCATGAGTGTCTGATCGTCTTTTGCCGGTATCCCACCTCGAAACCTCGCCACCGCATCGAGCAGCAAGCAATTGAGCCTGGCGGGCTCTCTTCTATCTAGCTCGCGAACAAGGGTAAGTAAACCGTCTTCACCGAGCGGCTCATTGTTTGTGTTCGTCGCTTCAATGAGTGAGTCGGTGTACATTAAGATAACATCGCCACGGCCAAGCGCCACGGCAAACTCGACGTAGTCTGTCGGCTCAATCACACCAAGGGGCAGATTCAGGGGACCTCCAGCCTGCACCGGGATATCATGATCCAAGAGCTCCCAGGTGCGAGTTTGGGCGTGATACCAAAGCGGTTTTGGATGGCCGGCATTGCAGATGATGAGGTGATCCGTGGCGGTGAAATAAGTCACAAACAGGGCGGTCGCGAAGCAGCCGGCGCTGTCGAGCCTCGAGAATTCCTGATTGATTGCTCGCGCAAAGCGCGTCTGGTCTGACATGTTGATGTGTTTGCGCATCAGGCGCCTCAAGCGTGTGGCCGACTCGCCGACGCTTGCCCCGTGACCGGAGATGTCCACTATGGCAAAGCGCGATATTTGGCCGGCGCCTGCGATAGACACGTAGTTCAAATCGCCCCCGCGGTTGCTTTCCTCGAAGGGCAGCGATGTGATCCAGGCATCGATTCCCGGTACCGAAAACGCACACTCACCGCGTTCATTGCCACCCCAAACCTCCATCCACTTCAGCGGACGAGGGCCTGCGTTGGCTCGCTGATAATCGGCGATGCTTATGGGCGATTGCATGAGGGCTGGGGCTTGCATGGGAAATAAGACCGGAGACGGGATGAATGGATTACACCTGGCCGAGGGTAGCCACCACTCCCGTCGGGTTTGGGTATGTTGCACACTATAAACGTGCCAGGTACCCGATCTGCTCGCGTTTTAAGCGGCTGTTCCGCTGCAAAATTTCCTATGTTCATGTTTAAAAGCCAGTTTTCAGGATGTTTATCCTCGCGCACCCTGCGTTCGATCCACCTGGAGCCTAGTTTGACATCATCCTGCTTTCCCCTGGGTGACAGATTGCTTACAGAACGCTTACAGATTTGAATTGAACGGTTGAGACGAGGCGGAGAGCCTGGGAGGGTGTCAGGCTTTGGCGCGCACCGCAGCGGCAGCGGGCAGCGTGGCGTAGCTGGGGCCTGTCAGGGGGTATCAGGATACCTGTGTGCGTCTCTGATAAACGAGGCGTAGGAATCCGGATTTCTTAGTGACGCTTCAAAGCTCATCCTTGCGTATTTTTCAGACTACCCTTCGTATCTTTCAAAAGGCCAGCCAAGAAAACGTTTCTCGACTGGGGGTACGCGCTGCAAGCTCTCGTGGATGAGGGTGTGCGCCCGCCTCAGGCGCTATGCAGTCTTCCCATTGTTTCCTTTGATGAGGAAATACAGAAGTATCAGCGCCAGGGTCACCTGAAATTCCATTCCGCCCATCGGATGCGATTCTGAGGGCACGAAACTCCAGCGACCCCAATGAACCATGACGGTTGCGCCTATGATCACGATCAGCATCATGAGTGCCCCAAGCCGGGTCATCCACTCTTGCATGACGCCGCCTAGCAGGATGAGCGCACCACCGACTGTCTCTGCCAGTGCAACCAGAAGTGCGACAAACACCGGGAGGCCAGCCATCTCGGCAAATCCCGATACATTGGGGAATTTCCCAAGGCCGTGGTAGAGAAATACACTGGCAACTGCGATGCGAAGTAGCCAGTGCGCATGTGGCGCGAGATTATCTAAGGCTTTCATCATCTTCTCCTCCGTCGCTTGTCCCCTGCATCTCCCAGTGTAATCCGGGAGAAGTTGCAGAAGCATCTTTTGGCAGCGCTGCGTGTGTCTGAAACACCCCTCTGTTACGGGTATGGGTACGTGAATGGAATTGGGGTCCCACCGTAAGGATGGATTTTAGGTGTCACGCTCCCCCCTGAAACGCTCTCTATGACCGTTATTTATAATACAGATTACGGGTATGGAAAAGCATTAAAAGCGGGGCGAGGCAGGCGCGCATAACCTGTGCTCAGTCTTTATTAGCTCTGGTCTTAGGGTTTCTTTGGCGTTACATATTTTTGTATCGCGAGCTCAAAGCGTTCTGCGACGGCCTCAACGGTGATCCAGTGCATACCGTCGGGCCGGCGCTTCCTTGAAACGGGATAGTCCTCGCCTGGGTATTGGGTATAGCCATCCACGATGAGGTCCCCGTACTTGCGATATGGCCCCGTACGCTTGGGGTTGGTGTTGCCATAGAGGCCAATGACAGGGACCTCCAGCGCCCGCGCGATATGCAGCGGGCCGGTGTCGGGACTTACCACGACGTCGCTGCCGTCAATCAGATAAGCGACTCGCCGCAGATCATCGCCTAACTCATTCAGCGGCCTGGCCCGCGTGAGACGCATAATAGCGTTCGCGGCTGCGGCTTCTACCGATGACGGCCCGCCAATCAAGACGGGTTGGTAGCCGAAATCGCTCTCGATGATCTCAAGAAGACGCGCATAGCGCGCCGTTGGCCAATCCTTTTCCCGGTGGCGGGTCGCCACCACGACGGCGCAGACAGGTCGCTCGAGACGCTCAAAAAACCGGTGTTGCGCTTCTCGCTCCTCCTCGGTGATGACGATGCCCCATTCCAGCGGATTCGGGTCAACATGAAGATAGGCAAGGAACTCGAAATACTGATCCTGTACGTGCTGAATCGCGTGAGGTGGAATGCGGTGTGTGGTAGTGAGCCAGTTGAGTTCCCGCGCGCGAGCCCGGTCAAATCCGAGCTTCACAGGTGAACGTGCGGCCGCCGTCAGGATCCCCGCCTTGATAGAGACCTGGAGGGCGATGATCAGATCGAAACGTCGGCGGCGAAGCGCGAGGATGCAGCTCGCAAAATCGCGAACGCGCAGCACGCCGCGGCTTCGACGTAACAGGATAAATTCGTCGATGGCAGGATGGTTATAAACCAGTTGGTAAGCAGGCGCCTGGATCACCCAGGTGAGGGAAATATTAGGCGCAGCACGCTTCAATGCGTTGGCCACCGGCAGCACATGCACCGCATTGCCGAGCGAGCTCATCCTCATGATGGCGACGTTGTGATAGCGGTCGATGGGCTCAGGCATCGCTAGCGCGAAGCAAGGGGTCAATTCGCGAATGCTGGACCGTCATGGGGCCAGTGACGCTGTTAGGGGTCGCATTGCATGTATCGGCAAATGTATTACCCCTCTCAGTGTGCGTGGCGACCACACAATCAGTCAACATCGCAGGTTTGTGCCACCGGCACAGCAGATTCCTGAGTGATATTCCCCCTTATTCAGATTTTAACTTCACGGTGTTGCGCAATGCTGTTTCCCACGAGAGGAACAGCCATTGCGACTCGCCCGTCACCTCACTAGCGGGATGACGCGCGCTAGTTCAAAGTTAATCATGGCATCGAGTTTATTGTCGATCTGAAAAAACCGTACCACCTTTTTAGACGGTAGTATCTCTTCAAATTTAGGCGCAAACTTTTTCTTTAACTGTAAACCTGCTTCCTCGATTGACATCCACTCGCCAAACATGGACTTGGCTTGGGCGTTGGTGAGGGTATTGGCGTTGTATGCGTTGGCATAGCCCTGGATCAATGCAAGCTCTCTGTCATTCACCTTTTGCATGGCGGATGTGTATTGTTGGTATAAGGGCCAGAATACCTGCGCCTGATCGGCCGTGATCTCCATGTTTGCGGCAACAATCTGTTTGCGCTGATTTATTATGTCCGCGCGGGTCATTTCCATTTGTTGGTCTTGGGTGGGTTCCGCGACTGGCGCGGCGACCACAATGCCTGGTGTCACACCAAAAATGCAGAAAAGAATCATTGCAGGTTTGTTAATTATGCTCATCGTCGGCTCCTTTAGAATTATGGGGTTGTGTTGAGGTTTAAATATAAAGTTGAAGTTAGGGCACTATTCTCCTGACGCCGCAATAAAAAATGGCGGCAATTGCCGCGGACCGCAAGTGAGCGGCGGAATTTGACTGCTCGGAAAGAAAAGTCCCGTTTTATCTTTATATAGATGGCGGGGCTCAAAGTGCCCGGGGCTTTTTAAACCAAATGGGCTTCATTGTCAATGAAGGATGCCCTATCTCGCTTTCCTCCGCAAGAATTCAGGCAACGCTCGGACTTTGCCTGTCAACAGGTTGTGGCGGGTTGATGAACCCTTGCACGAGATAAGCGTAAGTTCGCGCTTCGCCACATATATGAGTCTCTAAACCTTATGATTTCTCTTTGGAGACGGCAATTAGATTGGTATAAAGGGTGGCGTTCGGGATGAGATATTTTTTCTCCTCTCCTTGAAGGACCGTATAGCGCAGATTAATGTCAACCACCTCTCCCTCACAGCCCGATACAGTAATATGATCGCCGACGTAAAACGGCCGATAGAGAAGGATCAAGGCGCCGGAGAGAAGATTAGACACCGCGTCTTTCAACGCGAATCCCAGTGCGAACCCTATAAGTCCGAGTCCGGCAACGAGCGCGGTAACGTTAATACCCATCGTACCAAGCGCTGTAATTGCGCCAAGGAGTATCAGGGCAATTTTGCTTATTCTGCCGGCTAGTTGCAGGACACGGTTCTTTCCTTCATCAAATGTTGTCCCGAATCGAAAAAAGGTTTTTTGTGCGAACTGCCCGAGGATCCAGAATAGAATAAATAGAACGATGGCGATCCCGAGCTTCGGGACGAATGTAATCACCTCTTTGGTGATTTGAATGATTGCGTCTTCCATTAATTCCCCCCAGCCAAGGCGGCGCTTACCATTATTCAGGTATCTTCGGCGAGCTGAGCCAGGAGAGCCAGCACCCGGTAAGTCTTCATGTCGTTACTGCTGAGTGTTTCCGTGTCGTTGTGCGCTGCGTGCGCCGTGGTTCGCACATCTCTGCCCAGCAGGAACGTTGTGCCCAGTCCAGCGTAGAGGTAGCGCTCGCCAAAGGCCTTCTTCAACGCGGCGAAACTCCGCTCGCCA